>WHTL01000038.1 GCA_009377735.1 Acidimicrobiia bacterium | reverse complement strand
GGATGTTGGTCGAGGTGACGTCGTCGACCGGACTCATCGAGGGCGTCGTATGCCGGGGCGATGATGGCGTCGGCCCAATCCGGGGCAACCACCATCCCGGAGAGGGGCAGCGTCTTCATCACGCCCAAGCTTATTGCTGGCGCTCTTACTTCTGGGGGACTCCGTCCCCCAGACCCCCAACGACTGCCTCTACCCACCACCACGGCATCTGCACATGCACGCGCGGGTCGGAGTCGGGATCGTCGCGATTGCGGCACACCCGGCCTGGAACTTCGCTGGCCCCACCTATCTGCATTCCGCGCCCGAGTCCTATACATCTACGATGTGGCCATGGTTTCCCCCCACCAGCACGTCAAGGGCGTGATTGGCGAAGGTTCAGGTCGAGGCACCGCCTTTTTCGGCTCCCTGATTTCAGGGGCACTTATTGGATGGTTGCTGGACCTATGGCTCGGCACCAGCCCCTGGTTGGTGGTCGTGGGGATAGCCCTCGGGGCGTATTCGGGTTTCCATGCCGCATGGCGCGACCTCAACGCCGAGCCCCCCACTGTCAGCAGTCTCAGTTGGGGATCGGGCCTGCCCAACCAGCCCGACGATGATGTCGGTGATGGCCACGACGAGGGGGAGGCTTCACATGGCTGATGCCACGAAGGATCAATCGAGGGCGACCACACCCACCCCAGGACCGCTCCGTCCCGTCGAGTTTCATTTGGCGCTTTCGGCCGTCAAGCGGGGCGTCGTGATAGTCCCTCTATTGGTGGCAGCATTCTGGATTTTCCGCGGCACATCCGGCGCCATCGGTTCGGTGATCGGCGGTTTGGTAGTGGTGGGAAACTTCCTCCTTGCCGGTTGGATCATGTCCGTTTCGGCGCGGATGAGTCTTGCTGTTTACCATGCTGCCGCACTTCTAGGATTCGTGCTTCGTGTGGGGCTCATCATGTTGACCGTCATCGTTATGACACGCATGTTCGAGCTTGACCGGACGGCCCTGGGAGTATCTGCGGTCGTTGCGTATTTGGTTCTACTGGCCCTCGAGGCCAGGTCGGTCGTCCAAGGAAAAGAAAGGAAGATGGTTTGAGCAAGCTGATCGCCTTCGCGGCATCCAACCCAACGGTGCTCGCCGCCGAAGAGTGTGACCTCACCCAGCCGGTGTGCGCACCGGAGAATGTCGCCGATCTCTTCGTGCTCCCCAACATCTTCGGTTCCATCAACCGCGCCATCATCCTCATGTTCGTGGCGGCACTGATCGTGGTGGCGATCCTCTACTTCGCTCTCCGCAACCCCAAACTTCTCCCCACCAAGTTCGAGGCCGCCGTTGAGGCACTGGTCTCCTTCGTGCGTGACGACATCGCAGTTGGAATCCTGGGAACCGACGGTCTCAAGTTCTTCCCCTACCTGCTCAGCGTCTTCATGTTCATCCTGGTGGGAAACCTCTTCGAGGTGACGCCCTTCGTCAACTTCCCTATCACCTCGCGGATGGCGATCCCAGCATTCCTTGCCCTGGTCTCCTACGTTCTTTTCGTGGGTGTCGGGTTCAAGAGACACGGGATCAAATACCTGACGGGTGTGGTCTGGCCGCAAGCGGTCCCTGTCGGTCTGCGCCCCCTCGTTGGTGTCATCGAGTTCGCCTCGACATTCCTCATTCGTCCCTTCTCGCTGGCAGTCCGGCTCTTCGCCAATCTGGTGGCCGGGCACGTCATGCTCAGCCTTCTCCTCGTCACCGGTGTCTTCTTCGTCGGCGCCGCATTCACCGGCGAAGTCACGCCACTAAAGGGGATTGCCGGTGTCGGCTGGTTCGCCTTCGGTCTCATCATCTATATCTTCGAGATCGTCGTCTCAGCCCTGCAGGCCTACATTTTCACCCTTCTCTCCGCCGTCTACATCGAAACCGCCATACACGCCGAGCACTGATCAAAAGTCAGATAGATAGACCACCCAAGAAAGGAAAGGAACCAGGATGGACGCAGTAATTGCCACGGTGGTGGCAGCCGCCCAGATCCTCGCCCAGGAGGCCGGGATATCCGGGAGCCTCAACGCAATCGGATACGGCCTGGGGGCGATTGGTCCCGGGATCGGTATCGGCATCCTCGTAGGCAACGCCGTGCAGGCAATGGCACGTCAGCCAGAGATGGCTGGTGACATTCGCACCACGATGTTCCTGGGTGTCGGCTTCACCGAGGCACTGGCCCTGATCGGCTTCGTGCTCTTCTTCCTCTGATCTGATGCAGACACTTGCCGTAGTTCTTGCCGCCGAGGCGGAGGAGGGCGGCAGTGGGCTCGACCTTCTGCTCCCACCAATCCCTGAGCTGATCGGTGGAATCATTGCCTTCGGGATCGTCTTCTTGACGGTTTGGCGGTTCGCCGCCCCCGCCTTCAACAAGATGCTGGAGGACCGTCAGGGTGCCATCGGTGGGAAGTTGGAGGAGGCCGAGACCATCAAAGCGGAGGCGGAGCAACTCCGTGCCGACTACCACGCCGATCTCAAGGAATCCCGCACCAGGGCCACCGAGATCGTGGAACAGGCCCGCAGCGACGCCGAGACCCTGCGTGCCGATATCGTGGCCAAGGCGGAGACCGAGGCCGAAGAGATTCGGACCCGTGCCCGAGAGGAAGCAGAGGCGGAGAAGGGTCGTGCCCTAGCCGATGCTCGTCGTGAGGTGGCGAACCTCTCCATCGACCTTGCCGAGAAGGTTGTCGGTGAGAGTCTCGACCATGAGACCCAGATGGGTCTTGTCAACCGCTACCTCTCCGATTTGGAGTCCATGTGACCTCAATCGCAGGCTACGCCACCGCACTCCTTGAGATCGCTCGGGCCGAGGACGCCGTCACCCGCGTGGAGACGGAGATGTTCGCGGTTGCCGAGGCGATTGAGGGTTCGGCTGACCTGCGACAGTCCCTATCGGATCCAGCCATTCCGGCTGACCGGAAGCTCGCCGTGCTCAACGAGGTCTTTGCCGGTCATACTTCGGAGTTGACCGGATCCCTGGTTCGGCTCCTGGTGGAACGAGACATGGCGGGATCCATCCCGCAGATCGCCCAGAGCCTCGCCGAACAGGGTGCTGCCTCCCGTGACCATGCCCTCGCCGAGGTTCGTTCGGCGATCCCTCTGGAAGAGGAAACGGTTGCACGTCTCACCCAAGAATTGAGCAGGATCACCGGGAGGACCCTCGAGGTGCGAACCGTGGTCGATCCTGACATTCTGGGCGGGGTGGTGGCCAGTGTCGGTGACACCGTCATCGATGGGTCGGTCCTCAAACGTCTCAGCAATCTCCGTCAGACCATCAAGACCTGAGGTGTCTGTAAATGACTATTAGCGCCGATCAGATAACCGAATCCCTCCGTAAACATCTGGAGGATTTCAAACCGGAGCTCGACAAGGAGACCGTTGGTCACGTGATGTCCATCGCGGACGGTGTCGCCACCGTCGAGGGCCTGCCCAACGTCATGTCCGCTGAGCTTCTCGAATTCCCCGGTGGACTCCAGGGCGTCACCCTCAATATCAACGAGAACAATCTCGGTGTGGTCCTCATGGGCGAGGCGTCCCACGTCCAGGAAGGTGATCCCGTCAAGCAGACCGGGAAACTCCTCTCGGTGCCCGTCGGTGACGGTCTCTTGGGTCGGGTGGTCGACACCCTCGGTGACCCGATCGATGGCAAGGGTCCGATCGAAACCACCGAGCGACGTCTTCTCGAGACCCAGGCTCCATCTGTGGTCGATCGCCAGCCGGTGGGTGAGCCCCTGCAGACGGGGATCAAGGCCATCGACTCCATGACCGCCATCGGCCGGGGCCAACGTCAGCTCATCATTGGTGACCGCCAGACCGGTAAGACCGCCCTGTTGGTCGACACCATTATCAACCAACGCCGCTACTGGGGAACCGATGCGGCCGTCAAATGTGTCTACGTCGCCATCGGCCAGAAGGCCTCTACCGTGGCCGAGGTGGCAGCCTCCCTGAAGGAGCACGGAGCGCTGGAGTACACGGTCATCGTGAGTGCTCCTGCGTCGGTGTCGCCGGCCCTCCAGATGTACGCCCCGTATGCCGGATCCGCTATCGGTCAGCATTGGATGTATCAGGGCCAGCATGCTTTGGTGGTCTTTGACGACCTCTCCAAGCAGGCCATTGCCTACCGTGAGATCTCGCTGCTGCTGCGACGGCCACCTGGTCGTGAGGCATATCCCGGTGATGTGTTCTATCTCCATTCCCGTCTGCTGGAACGATGCGCCAAGATGAACGACGAGCTTGGTGCGGGGTCGCTCACGGGTCTGCCGGTCATCGAGACCAAGGCCAACGACATCTCGGCGTTCATTCCCACCAATGTCATCTCCATCACCGATGGCCAGGTCTTCTTGGAGACAGATCTCTTCTACCAGGGCGTTCGGCCCGCCATCAACGCCGGTACCTCGGTGTCCCGGGTGGGCTCGGCGGCCCAGATCAAAGCTATGTCCAAGGTGGGTGGCCCGTTGCGGTTGAACCTCGCCCAGTACCGCGATCTGGCGGCCTTCGCCGAGTTCGGCTCCGAGTTGGACGCCGCCTCCGCGGCCCAACTCGAGCGGGGACGCCGTGTGGTCGAAGTCCTCAAACAGCCGCAATTCTCACCAATGTCGGTCGAGGACCAGGTCGTGATCCTCTATGCCGTCACCGAGGGATTCACCGACGACATTCCTCTCGAGGATATGCGTCGCTTCGAGGCGGGGCTGATCGAATATGTCGAATCGCATCGTGGCGGTGTCCTCGAGCACATCCGCACCGAGGGAACCCTCCCAGATGCCGATACCTTCGCCGAGGCCATCGACAGCTTCAAGGAGACCTTCGAGACATCGGAGCAGCCGGACGAGTGATGAAACGTGGCTAGCGCCGAACTCCGCGACACCCGCCGACGGATCTCCTCGGTAGAGGCGATCAAGAAGATCACCCGCGCCATGGAGTTGATCGCGGCGGCGCGCATCCCCAAGGCGCAGGGGAGGGTCAACGCATCCAAGCCGTACTCGGCGAAACTTATCGATGTGATCGAGAACGTCGGTGGCGCCGCCGGAGAGCGTGAGCACTTGCTACTGGAACGCCGCGAGGTAACGAAGGCGGGAATTCTCGTCGTCGCCGCCGATAGGGGTCTTGCCGGCGCCTACGCCACCAACATCATCCGCTTCGCCGAGCGCCGTATCGCCGAGCTTGCACGTCAGGGTGTTGACGCCAACCTCTTCGTCGTGGGCAAAAAAGCCCAGGTCTACTTCCAGTATCGGGGGTACAGGATCCGCCGCTCGTTCCTCGACGTGACCGACACCCCCGGATACGGTGACGCAGTAGCCATTGCCAACACCTTGTTCGAGGCATGGGCAAACGACGCCATACATTCGCTGGAGGGGTTCTACACCCGATTCCAGTCGGCGCTCACCCAGACCCCGACCCGCTATGACCTGCTGCCCATCATCCCGCCGGAGCAAGACGCCGAGGGTCCCGTCACCTCCTACGAGTATGAGCCTTCCGCAGGAGAGATCCTCGACAAGCTACTCCCTCGTTATGTAGAGGCGACGATCTACAGCATGCTTCTCGAGGCGTCCGCCTCGGAGCACTCGGCGCGTCGTCGTGCCATGAAGGCCGCCACGGACAACGCCGAGGACCTGGTCAAGACACTTTCCGTGCAGGCAAACCGCGCTCGTCAGGCCGAGATCACAACAGCCATCACCGAGATCGTCGGTGGTGCCGAGGCTCTGGCTCAATGAGGTTTCGCATGAAGAACCAAGAGACTAAAAAATTCAGAGACAGATACGAGAGGAACTGCCATGAGTGAGCAGACAGCCCAGGGCCGGATCGTCAAGGTCGCCGGTCCGGTCGTCGACGTTGCCTTCCCCCGCAACGAGCTACCCGAAATCCTCAACGCCATTGAGATCCACTATGAGATGGACGGAGAGGCGCGGATGATCCTGGCCGAGACGGCACAGCATCTGGGCGAGGGTCGGGTGCGGGCCATCGCCCTGGCACCCACGGAAGGCCTCACCAGGGGTGCCGCCGTGGTCGACACCGGCTCGCCCATCACCGTTCCGGTCGGAGACCAGGTCCTCGGCCATATCTTTAACGTATGGGGTGACTCCCTCGATGCCCCCGATCTCGACTTCTCTGAGCCTCGCTGGCCCATCCACCGCCAACCGCCCGCCTTCGAGGATGTGGAGCCGCAACGTGAGATCTTCGAGACTGGTATCAAGGTCCTCGACCTGATCTGCCCATATTTGGAGGGTGGCAAGATCGGTCTGTTCGGAGGTGCCGGTGTCGGTAAGACCGTGCTCATCCAGGAGATGATCAACCGTGTCGCCGGTCAGCATGGTGGTGTTTCCGTGTTCGCCGGTGTGGGGGAGAGAACTCGTGAGGGAACCGATCTCTTCTTGGAGATGGAAGAGGCCGAGGTTCTCGACAAGACCGCTCTCGTGTTCGGTCAGATGGATGAGCCCCCCGGGGTCCGTCTCCGAGTAGCGCTCTCCGCCCTCACCATGGCCGAGTACTTCCGGGATGAGCAGCACCAGGATGTCCTTCTGTTCGTCGACAACATCTTCCGTTTCACACAGGCGGGCTCGGAGGTATCCACCCTGTTGGGGCGTATGCCCTCGGAAGTGGGCTACCAGCCCAACCTCGCCGACGAGATGGGTTTCCTGCAGGAGCGCATCACTTCGCTCAAGGGCCGCTCTATCACCTCCCTCCAGGCGATTTATGTGCCTGCCGACGACATCACCGACCCGGCGCCCCACACGGCGTTCGCCCATCTCGACGCCACCACCGTGCTGAGCCGACCCCTGACCGCACTGGGCATCTACCCGGCCGTCGATCCACTCGACTCCAACTCGAGAGCCCTCGATCCCCAGATTGTTGGGGACGAGCACTACCAGGTGGCCTCCGATGTGCAGCAGGTCCTCCAGAGGTATAAGGATCTCCAGGACATCATTGCCATCCTCGGTCTCGACGAACTCTCCGAGGAGGACCGTCTCACGGTGCAACGCGCCCGCAAGATACAGCGTTTCCTGGCACAGCCCATGTTCGTGGCTGAGAAGTTCACCGGTCAGGCCGGAATCTACACCTCGAGAGAGGACACCATCAGCTCCTTCAAGGCTGTACTCGAAGGCGAACTCGACGAGTACCCCGAGCAGGCTTTCTACATGGTGGGTGGCGCAGAGGACGTTGAGAAGAAGGCCGCCGAGATCGCCAAGCAGGGCGAAGCGGCATGAGGAGTAGGCGCTGATGGCGACCCCGTTCCGGGTGGACGTGGTCTCGCCCGACGCCACCGTCTGGAGTGGCGACGCCGAGATGGTCGTCGCCAACACCCCCGAGGGGCAACTGGGGATCATGGCCAACCACGAGCCACTGATGGCCACCCTGCGCACCGGTGCGGTTGTGGTGAAGGGAGCAGACGGCCGTACTGCGGTTATTGGTGTGAACGGCGGGTTCCTCCAGGTGGTCGACAACCGGGTGACCCTCCTCACCGACCGAGCCGAGATCTCCGAGTCCGACGACAGAACAGTCGCCGCGAAGCTAGCTGAGACCCTGGAAGCCGACGAACAAGAGCACGCCGCCGAATCTGCCTCCTCCCCCGGAGGGGGAGATGCCGAGCGAGAGTGAGGCGGAGGGTGCGGGCCTGTCTCTATACCCCTATCGGCATAGTCCGATCGACCCATAGACACCCGACCATAGGATTGCGTAAATTAACGGTAGGAGCACACGGAGACGGGAAGCACCTGCCACCCGAGAACGTGTGAAGTGTCTCCCAGAACCGGCGAACCGAAACAGTTCGGAGCACCGGTTGGGGAGATACAGTGGAGTGGAAAAGTGATGGGGCGCCCCTATAAACGGACGCCCCATCACATGTATATGTGGGGTTCAGTGTTCCTTTGCAGGGTCTATGGGCCGATCGACCCATAGACGCGTGTACTCCCCCCATATATCTTTGGATATATGAAACCGTTGGCGAACCTTGAGGGCGAGGCGAACCGCCGTCTCGGGCCGTCAACGGTCGTAAGACTCCGGAGGGTGAGGGGCGGTGCCCGAAACCGTGCCTTGACCCCGGGCAATCCAACATTCCTTCCCCAAATTGCGTGTTGGTAGTCGACGGCAGGCAGTAATCCCTTCCAAGCCACCGTCGCCCGCCCCTCACCTCCAGAGATGCGCCACACCCTGATCAAAGATCGGGTGTGGCCGCCTTCTCCACGGCTTCGGCAAAACCCGACGAGATCGCGGCTGCGATAACCGGGAACGCCATTGACGACAGTATCCCGACGGGAGACACCGTCATCTTCGCCATGAGGAAGGTTTCCATGCCGCTTTCCTCGAGGGTGAGGTCGACCGAACCCCGCACCTCGGAAGTCTCTATCTCGTTGAGCATATGCACCGGTTGCTCCGATTCTGTGATGGTCGCGGTACCTCGATAGGAGCGCCCTGCAACCTCCGTGGTAAAACGGAATCCTTGCAAAGATCCATCTGGTGCCGACTTGGCATCCGTGACGGCGTCCACTCCGGGTATCTCTTCCCACGTGGCTGGTTGTTGGAGACGTTCCCAGATCTCGTCGCTGGGCGAGGTGATCATCACGGCGTGGCTGAAGGTCTGGCTGGGCATTCCCGGGACTGTAGAGCAATTATTTCTGGGGCTTCGCCCCAGACCTCATAGAGCTGCCTCCTCTCACGCGATTCGCGTGGCTGCGGCTGTCCGACCTCACGGTGCCGTGACTCGGTGTCTGTCTGTCGGGTATCGGCGATCTTCGGGTTCAGGGTGGCCGTTTCTGGGCTCTAGCCGAGCGGCAGCTTGTGCAGTGGCCAGGGGTAGCGTTCCACGCTTCGAACCCCCCACCACAGCATCTGCACATCAAGGAACGTCCGAAGTCGGAGTTCGTCGGCTGATGCAGCACACCTGGTCGGTATTGACACTAGCTCCTACTTGATGCCGCTTAGGCGGTTTCCGGAGTTGGATGTGTTGATGGGGCCGGTATCGTCATGACAATGCCAGGTCTACTCGCTTTCCACGCCCACCCCGATGACGAAGTCATCTCGACCGGTGGTGTTCTCGCCACATATGCAGAGAGAGGCGAGCAAACCGTGGTTATCACCGCGACTGACGGCGCCGAGGGCGAGATCCACAATTACGACGATCCCGACGCCATCCGGCCCCGCCTCGCCGAAGTCCGAGCCGAGGAGGTGAAGGCAAGTATGGAGATTCTCGGGAATGTGAAACAGGAGTTCCTCGGTTATCGAGACTCGGGAATGATGGGGGAGGACTCCAATCTCCACCCCAATGCCTTTTGGCAGGCGAATCTGGAGGATGCCGTTGCCAAGCTCATCCATCGCATCCGTGCGCATCGACCCGAGGTGATGATCATTTACGACCCATTTGGTGGGTACGGGCATCCTGACCACATCAACGTTCACCGGGTGGGTCTGGCCGCGTGGTACGCCTCTACCGACCTGGCTGACTATCCACTGCTCGACGGGGAGGAGCCCTGGCAACCGCCCAAGCTCTACTGGACGGCCTGGCCGCGGAGTCGGGTACGTGCCTTCTCCCAGATCAGACTGGAGCGGGGCGACATCACCACAGAGGAGCACGAGCGGATGCAGTCGGCAGGCATCCCCGACGAGCAGATCACGTGCTTCGTGGATGTGTCGAAGATGGTCGATCGCAAGATCGCCGCGCTCCGGGCACACCGCAGTCAAATCCCCGAAGATTGGTTCATGCTCACCATCCCCGAGGACTACAGAACGTCAGTGGTCGGCCGCGAGGGCTTCGTCAGGGTTTTCTCCCTGGTCGATGCACCGGCCGTGGAGGATGACTTGTTCAGCGGGTTGCGAGAGTCCGCCGACCAGGCCTAGCCATGATGCGTCCGTCCCTACCGCATCAGACCTTGTGACGGGGGCGGGCCGGCTCGTGGTCGGGTTGGTGGCCCTAGTCGTATTCACCACCGCCTGTGCGTCACAGCCCCCTGAGATCACCTCTGCCGGAACGATACGGGTCGATGTCGATCCCAACGCCCCACCAACCACCGTGCCCGCGCCCACCACCCGCCCATCACCCGGCAGCACATCCTCGCCTCCTCAGACCACCTCAGCTCCTCCCACCGCCTCAGCTCCTCCCACGACCTCACCTCCTCGGACCACCCGGCCTCCCGATACCACCGTGCCACCGCGCTCGAATGTTCCTTCCACCACCCCGAAGGAACGGGTGCAACTCCTCTGTGAATCATTTCTCCTGTCCCAGGGCAATGTCTATGAGTCTGTCTATCTTGGAGCAATCGAGGATGTGAAGCGCGCCCTGCGACCCAGTGCACCGGAACGGGTGAAGAACGCCGTCGACACCCTCATCGCCGAGGATCGTCTCGCTGCCGCCCGTCGCAACCGTCTCACTGCGATCGTGGAGCAAGAGGTGGTGGGGGAGTGCCGCGATCGTTACTTCGCGGGTGTCGAGCCCCATGAGGATGTTGTCCACCGCTTCTTCAATCTGGTAATCGCAGGACGCCGAGCGCCCGCAGAGGCGATTGCCCCGGCTCATGTCATCGCCCGTTTCGAGCCGTGGCAGCCGTGGCCATCCACCGAGCTGATATCACCCGGGCTACGGATTCAGAATGACACCTCTTTCATCATGGCGCTTTCCGAGACGGTCGAGGCGAGTTGCACCCACTTCGCCGGGACGATTCGTTCCTGTTTCCTCAGTTTGTCGGACTAGGCCTCAGCTCTCCTAGAGTTCTGAGTTGCCCATGCTGATCGTCCGCGACCTCCGTATCGAGATCGGGCCCCGTACTCTTTTGGACGGGGCCTCTTTCAGCGTGCAACCAGGAGACAAGATCGGTCTGGTGGGTAGAAATGGCGCCGGCAAGACGACGTTGATGAAGACGCTCATGGGACACCTCTCCCCGGCGTCCGGTGTCATCAACTCCTCGGGGAAGGTGGGCTACTTCACCCAGGAGACGGTGCTGAGAGACTTGGAGGCACCGGATATGACGGCCCTGGAGCGGATCCTTGCCGCTCGGGATATCGGTGTCCTCCAGCGACGGATCGAGGCAACCCGGGTGGAGATGGCAGAAGCGGCGAACGATGGCGACCGCGAGCGGCTCATCCGGCGCTACACCCGTCTTCAGGACGAGTTCGAGGCCAAGGGTGGCTTTGTCGCTGAAGCTGAGGCTAAACGAACGGCAGCCGCCCTCGGTATCGGACACGGCGAGCTGTCCCAATCCCTGGCGAGCATGTCGGGGGGGCAGAGGCGCCGGGTGGAGTTAAGTCGAATTCTCTTTGCCGAGACCGGCATCCTTCTGCTCGACAACCCACCAATCATCTCGATCTTGATGCCAAGGAATGGCTCATGGGGCATCTCGCCGATTACGACGGTGGGGTTCTGGTGGTGAGCCACGATCTCCCCCTCCTCGACGAATCAATCACATCGGTTCTTGCCCTCGACAATGCCGAGATAGAGGTCTATCGGGGTAATTACACCGAGTACCTGGGGGAACGCAACAGACGGCGTGCACAACGGGAAAAGGAGCGGAGACTCCAGGACGAAAAGATCGCTCAGCTGCAACGCAATGTCGAGCGTTTCCGTGGCAAGACCGAGAAGATGGCGCGGAAGGCCAAGACGATCGAGACGCGGATGAATCGAATCAAGGATTCACTCGTCGAGGTGAAGCCGGTCGATGGCAAGGCCGTGGCCGTCAGGTTTCCCCAGCCAGTTCCATCGGGACGGACTCCCATGACCGCCACAGGGTTGGCCAAGGCCTTTGGAGAGAATGTTGTGTTCGTCGACATCGACGTGGACAGCAACAGGGGAGAGAAGCTCCTCATCGTGGGTCTCAACGGCGCAGGCAAGACCACACTGCTCCGGATCCTCGCCGGGGTGGAGACACCGGATCTCGGCGAAGTGGAGCTGGGTTATCGGGCAACCATCGGCTACTACGCCCAGGAGCACGAGCAGATCAGCTCCGGCGTTGGGGTGTTGGAACATCTCCGTTCGGTATCGGACCAACCAGACCAGGTGCTCCGGGGCGTCCTTGGCCATTTCCGACTCGCCGACAAGATCGACCAGGATGCGGCCACCCTCTCCGGTGGTGAGAAGACCAAGCTCGCACTGGCGATGGTGGTGCTCGGCGGACCCAACATCCTGCTTCTCGATGAACCGACCAACAATCTCGACCCCCAGGCGAAGGACGCCCTCTTCACCGCACTCCAGCAATACGAGGGCACCCTGATCCTGGTGAGTCACGACACCGAATTCGTCGCCAAGCTCGAACCGGACCGCGCCATCATCATGCCCGACGGTGATCACGTCTACTACGACAACCGGCTCCTGGATCTGGTGGCGATGGTATAGACCACTGGGCCACTGGGGCAGTCGCAGCGAGGGTTAGCTCACCATCTGCAACCAGGGACCATAGGTCTCGACATCGAAAGGAGCCCGGCCGCCCTCGAGAGCTATGACCAATTCAGCCGCAGTGGAGCGGGCACCGTCGATGATGCTTGGCGGATAACCCATGGCGGCGGAATGGTCGACAAACTCGTCCTCGTCGAGGAGTGCAACCAATCCGTCTGGATAGCGGACCACATCGAGGTCCAGATCGACCATCTCGACCCGATCGGGCGCGACCCACTCGGCGCCCGCGGTGATGTCGATATAGATCTGGTACTTGCCGCCCTCGTCGAAGAACGCCGTCCACCACTTCCCAGTGGGTATGAGGAGCACCACGGCAGTCTCCCAGGCGATCTCCGGCTCATCGCCTCGTTGCGTCGTCGATCCTCGGGGACCACCCAGCCAACGGCCGTGGGAGTCCGTACCCAGCTCGACGACCTCGTGACGCCAGTGGATGGTGCCGTCGTACTTGAGGAACTGGACAGTGACATTCTCGGCCATGGCATCCGTGACGTTACCGTCAGCTCATGACAGAAACCGCACTCGACCGTCTTATATCCGATGAGCGACTCCGACCATTTCTGCCGCTTCTCTATATGGCATGGGCAGATGGGGAGTTGACGCCCGGCGAGATCACGGAACTGTGTGACCGTATTGGAGACGTGGTTGATGCCGACTGCCGGGAACTTCTCGACGGCTGGCTCGATCCCAACCATCCCCCTCGCGCCCACGATGTCGCTCGGCTTGCCACAGCAATAAGGACCGACGTTCACGACGGCCACGGCCCCGATTTGGACTCCATCGGACTCGCCGTCCGTCTGGCCGGACCCCTCGACGAGGAGGTGGTGGCATCACTGCGGGAGATGGAGGAGAGTTTCGGACCCTTCGAAGCATCTGCGACTTCGGCTTTGGTGGCGTTGCCAACGGAGTCGACCATCGCACCCCTACCCGATCCCGGTAGGCCGGAATTTGATGGAAAGGCTCTGAGAGCTCTCCTGAATGGACCCCATGGTGACGTCAAGGATAAGGTGTGGTCGATCTGCTCCCGTCCCGAGTTCGCCTACCAATACGACATCTCCATCTCCGACTACCGCCGACAGGTTCTCGGATGGCTCCAAGCGCTCGCCGACGAGGGATTGGGAGCTTTGGGCACACCCGCCGAGTTGGCTGGGGCTGGTGATCCCGGTGGCTTTCTCGCAGCGTTCGGCACCCTGGGCCATCACGATCTGAGTCTGTTGACCAAGTTCGGGGTGCAGTTCGGTCTTTTCGTAGGCGCGGTACAGCGACTGGGCACGGCTAAGCACCACGATCTTGTCACTGGTGCCCTACAGCTCGACCCGTTGGGCTGCTTCGCCATGACCGAGACAGGTCACGGATCGAACGTCGCCGGTCTGGAAACAACAGCCACATACATCCCTTCGACAGGCGGCTATGAGATCCACACACCCAACCCACTTGCCCGAAAGGACTACATCGGGGGTGCTGCCGAGCACGCCACGGTGGCGGTGGTCTTTGCCCAGCTCCGGATGGGGGATCTCGGCCACGGAATCCACGCGTTCCTGGTGCCCATCCGGACAGAACACGGCGAGCCGGCGAGCGGTGTGGCCATTGGTGACGATGGGGCTAAGGCGGGGCTCAACGGTGTCGACAACGGCCACCTCACCTTCGATCGGGTACGAGTTGACGGGGAGGCGCTGCTCAATCGGTTCGCCAGCGTTGACGGCGAAGGAAGGTACTCCTCGGACATCACCAGCCCCAACCGTCGCTTTTTCACGACCTTGGGCACCCTGGTGGGTGGACGGGTGTCGGTCGCCTCCGGTGCGGTATCGGTCGCCGAGTCAGCTCTCACGATCGCCCTTCGGTATGCCACCCGTCGCCGCCAGTTCCAGACCACACCGGGACCGGAGACAAGTCTCATCGATTATCCGAGTCACCGGCAAAGACTGTTGCCCCGTCTTGCCGCCACCTACGCATATCACTTCGCCTGTGCCGAGGCGGTGGCCGAATACGTGGGGCTGGAGTCCGACGCCGGGGATACCGGGGAAGCCCGCCGGGTGTTCGAAGGTAGGGCGGCGGGTCTCAAGGCATTCGCCACCTGGCACACCATGGACACGGTCCAGGAGTGCAGGGAGGCATGTGGTGGTCAGGGATACATGGCGATCAACCGGTTGGGATCGATGAGGGACGATGTCGACGTGTTCACCACCTTCGAGGGCGACAACACCGTCCTTGCCCAGTTGCTCGCCAAGTCTCTCCTCACCGAGCACCACAGCAGTTTTGAGGACCTCACGCCGGGTCGTCTACTCCGATACCTCCGAGACAGGGTCTCATCGTTCGCCACCACCAACCTCCCGGTGATCGGGTCGGTGGGTGGTGATCGCACCGACCCCGAGGTCGCCGGTCTGCTGTTGGACCGACGGAGGGACCTATCGCTGGAGAAACTAGCCCAGAGGATCCAGCGTCGCGTCACCGACGGTCGGGACGCATCGGAGGCATTTACCGAAGTCCAGAGCCATGCGGTCGAAACGGCCCGGGCAGCAACCGAAGCCTACGTGTACGCCGCCATGCGTCGTGCCAACGTCGATGATCCGGCGCTCTCGGAGATTCTCGACGATGTATCCGTTCTCTATGCACTGTGGCGAGTCGAAGAGGACCTGGGTTGGTTTCTCACACACGGGTTGCTCACCGCGGGAGGCGCCAAGGCGGTCCGCTCCTCGGTCGCCACCCTCTGCGACGAGCTGGCGCCCCACGCCCGTCACCTGGTGGACGCCTTCGGAATACCAGACGAAGTGCTGGCAGCGCCGATTGCGCTGTGATCTCTGGGGGCTCTGACTTCTGGGGGGCTCCGCCCCCCAGACCCCCCACGGCTGCCTCTGCCTCAGGCCTCCCGTGGTCGGGGCCATCCGACCTCAACCTTCGCTTCTCGATGCCTGTCTGTCGGGTTGAGGTGGATTGACGGGTTCGGTTTCTTCCGGGCTATGTGTCTCACCTGGATGCGGGTTGTGCCTGTCTGTTGCTTCCCGGGACCTTCGGCTTCCCACCCGCGACCACGGCATCTGCACGACTCCAGTGCGTCGACCGGTATGGGAGCGTCGTGGGTTCTGCCTACATGGTTTGCAATGAGCCGAATGTGAGACTTTCCGATCTGGGGGCGAGAGGGCGACAATCGGCCGCCCGCCGTCCGTTACCGTGCCACGAATGGGATGGATACTCCTTACCAACGACGACGGGATCGACTCACCAGCCCTCCGGCCGTTCGCCCGGGCGCTGCGCGATCTGGGGGAGGTGCGGGTGGTGGTGCCAGACCGAGAACGATCCTGGGTGGGGAAGGCCATCACCCGTTACCAGGACATTGAGGTGACCCAGATCGACGACGACGGCTTCTCGGCATGGACCACATCCGGATATCCCGCCGACAGTGCTCAGATCGGAATCCACGGTCTATTCGACGAGCCACCGGAGCTGGTCGTCTCCGGGATCAACCTGGGGTACAACCATGGTGCTGCTTTCCTCATGTCGTCGGGAACCGTGGGGGCGGCCACGGAGGGCTGGATTTCGGGGATTCCCGCCATAGCCGTCTCCACCGGAACCATGACGGATTGGCACGAGTGGCGGGGTATGGCGATGGATATTGGCTCTCAACCCAAGTGGCACTCCCTTTCGACTGTCACCACCGAGTTGGTCGGTGAGCTCTGGAAGGGGGGTCTTACGGATCGTTGTGATGTGGTGACCATCAACATCCCATTCGAGGCGACCACCTCCACCGAAAGGCGATACACCTCGGTCGCCAGAGTGGGCTACGAGCGGCTGTTCGAACGGGTCTCAGACGATGTGTTCCGCCACTCCTACAGCGGTGGGATGCGCACCATTGACCCCCTGGACGGCTCAGATATCGAGGCAGCCCACGACGGTGCCATCTCCATCACACCGCTCCGTATGCCCGAGGCGGTGCTGTAGCTCCCTACGAATGTCGTTCATGTGCTACGAGGTGCTACAGTTGTAGCAATGTCTGAGATAGCGGTGAGAGATCTAAGGAATGACACGGCGGGCGTGCTCCGCAGGGTTGAAGCGGGAGAAGACGTGGTGATTACGGTACGTGGCAAGCCCGTGGCCGCGCTCGTCGGGATACAAGAACCGCGCCGTCGGTGGCTTCGCCGAGATGATCTTGTAGAACGCCTCCGTGGTAATCAGGCTGACCCCGATCTTCGTCGTGATCTTCGGGAGCTCGCAGGTGAGACCACCGACGACTTGGATCCGATCCGGTGAGCTCACCGGGACCGCCGCCGCGCGGAATCCTCGACACCACCGTCTTTATCGCACACGAATCCGGACGTGATCTCGACTATGACCGGCTTCCCGGTGAATCGGCGGTATCGGTGATCACAGTCGCCGAGTTACGCGCAGGTGTTCTCGCCGCTGCGGACACCGCAACGCGGGCTCGTCGTCTCGCCACCCTCGATGCCACCTCGGACATGATGGTGTTGGCCGTCGATGAGGCAGTAGCCGCCCGCTGGGCGGCTTTGAGGGTCCATCTGGCGGAGGAGGGACTTCGTCTCAATGTCAACGACCTCTGGATCGCGGCGACCGCGGTCGCCCACGAACTGCCCGTCGTCACCCAGGACGCCGATTTCGATCCGCTCGAAGGACTTGAGCGCTTCGAGCTGATCCACGTCTGAGCCGAGTCCCGATTTCAATAGAATCAAGTCTCGACGACCTCCAGGATCTCCTCGCCGTAACGTTCCAGACGGCTTGGGCCAATACCGTCACAATCCGCTAATTCATCGAGACTCGTTGGCTGCGCCGCGGCGATCGACTCCAGATGGCTGTCATGGGCCACCACATAAGCGGGAACACCGTCTGTCCCCGCCCGTCGGAGCCGCCACTCGCGGAGACGCTCCAACAGACCATCGTCCACTGAGCCGACCTCGCGTTTGGCAACTGTCTGGCGTTGCAGCGGACCGTGACGTCCCTTCGCCTCCACCCGTTCCCCCCAGCGGATGAGCATGGAGGTTCCGGTGGGGAGTGTCACCCTGGCCCCGGAGTCCTCG
>WHTL01000186.1 GCA_009377735.1 Acidimicrobiia bacterium | reverse complement strand
GTCCTCGATGACGGAATTGCCTGAACCACATCGCGGTGAAGTCTGGCTTGTGTCGTTGGGCGCAGCCCGAGCCGCTGAGCCAGGGAAGAACCGTCCGGCGGTCGTCGTCTCGGTCGATGTGATCCTGGCCGGCATCCACGACGAGCTCTTGGTTGTGGTCCCGATCTCGAGTTCGCGACAACAATCACCCTTACGACCTGTCGTATCCCCAGAGGAGGGCGTCGACGTGGAAAGCGTTGCCGTCTGTCGCGGAGTTCGGGCGGTGTCGAGGTCACGTTTCCTACATCGCCTTGGGATCCTGAACGACACCACCCTTGCCAGTTTGGAGAAGTCGCTCACCCTGATTCTGGGTCTTGAGTCGAACGGCCTCAGATGATCAGCCATAGACGGTCGGGTGTGTGGGAGAGTCAACTGAGCGTGCTCTGGCGCAAGCTCTGGTCCGATCAGCCCACCCTTCTTAAGGTCGACTGTTGCTGGCCCACCGCAGCGCTCGGGAAGGGTCTGCCGACGCCGCCGATACCAGAGGAGGCCGATGGGGATGAAGAGCCAGGGGGCATCGATACCAACGACCAGGACTCTTGGCCTGAGCAGCCACTAGTCGGTCCAACAGGGCGACCAATCGAGGGAACTTCATCGCGGTGTCCGCCGGGAGTTCGTCCTATCACACCTATAGTAAGGCGATCGCTAACCAGTCGAAATTCAGCTCATTCCTGGGAACATTCCTGGGAAAAACGGAGTTCGATCCGGGAAAAGTACCTGGTCAGAGACCTGATTTGAGTGGGGGAGTTCCAGCTTGGAAGGCTGGGGCTCTATCGTTGAGCTACACCCGCGAGTGACCTGCGACTTTGCTGATGAGTCCCTGGTCATGATAGCGGAGGGTCCCCTCACCTACGATTTGTAGCGTGTCATTGTGTCTCACAGCGTCTCATGCATTCCTGGGCAGAAAAGCAGGTGCTCATCGGTGCCAGGAAGGCCGACACCGTTGAAGGCTGTTATGTCGTCGGTGGAGCAACTGCTGGAGGAATTGATCGGGGCGGTGGTGATCGAACGCGACCAGATCGAACGAGTCGACCTGACCCAGGTGGACTTCGAGACCCTGGAGGGACTGTTCGAGGCCGGTCGGAAGAACACGGCGGCCAAACGACTGCGATCGTCGTTAGAGCAACGTCTGGAACGCATGATCAGGAAGAACCCGACCCGGGTCGACTACGCCGAGAAGCTCCAGGCTGCGATAGACAGGTTCAACGAGGGCACAGGCAAGTCGATCTACGAACCGGCCGCCTGAGCGGAGTGGCACTCCCATCTACACTCGCTCCGATGAGAGGACTGTGGATGCTGGGATGGTTAGCCGAGGCGATCGCCATCGTCGTCATGGTCGCGGCGTGTGGTGGAGGGACGGCCCTCGAACGGCCCGTGGGCGAACCGAGTCACCCCGATCTGGTGCCGGAGCCTCCTGACGTGCTCCATACCACGGTTGAAGATGACGGGACGAACCTCATCCGATTCAGCTCGGTGCTGGTGAACGTCGGTGAGGGCGACTTCGTTCTCCAAGGGAAGCGCGCCACCGATGAACACTGGATGGTCACCCAGGTGCTGCACTACACCGAGAGTGGAGGGGAGGTGGTGCCCACCGAGGCCCGCTTGACGTGGGGCGGAGACGGGCACGACCACTGGCACGTCGCCCGTATCGCCACCTATGACCTGGCCGAACTCGACGACTCGGGAGAAGTCGTTGAGGGAGATCTCGGTCTGACCGACACCAAGGTGGGTTTCTGCTTCTACGACACCCACCGAGTGCTCGATGACGTCGGCCCCGAGGAAGGGGTGTACGAGCATGAGGAGTGCGGAGACGAGGACGACCAAGAGTTGGGGATGGGTCTGTCCGTGGGGTGGAGTGACACCTATGACTGGTCGCTACCCGGCCAAAGCATCGACATCACCGACCTCCCCGATGGCAGATATCGGCTCTCCGCCCGCGCCGATCCCAACGACTGGTTCGACGAGGTGACCCGGGACAACAACGACGCTTCGACCGACTTCGAGCTCACCACCCGAGAAGACGGTTTGCGGAGCGCCGAGGTGTTGAGAACACAACCTGAGTCTTCCCCCTCCACCGGCTAACAATCCGTCGCCTCGCCACCCCAGCTCTGCTATGCTTTACTGAGCCCGCTGTGGAGCGCGGGATCCCAAAATAGAGGGAGTGGTAATGATGAAGAGACACATGACTCTTTTGCTCACCGTGGTTCTGGCAATGGCTCTGGTTGTTCCAGTCGGCGCCGCAGAACTGCACGAATCCCATGTCGGTACGAGCTGTGGCGACGGTCAGGTGGGAACCTGGCACTTCGTCAACAACCAGACCGAGGAGGACTATACCGGAACTCTCACCGCCGTTTTCGACGGAAGCACGGTGATCAACGTCTCGGCCTCCAAGATCGCCGGTAAGACCCAACACTTCTTTGTCGAGGGTGTCGGCGAGGTTCTGGACTCGGCATCGACCGACCTGAGCGGAAAGCTGGTTCTTTCCGACTTCAGTTGCAGCCACACGAAGAAGAAGTAGCTGTATTCCGTGGGGGGCGAAAGCCCCCCACAACCCCCTAACCCGGTCAGCCGCCGCACCGGGCTCGGTCAGCCGGCTTGACCGGTTCTGGCGAAGACGTATACATCGACCGTGTGTCTGCGAACTCCGTGCGGTAGCCATGGTGGTCGGCACATCCCGAATTCCACACAGCGTCTGACCTCATTGTTCCGGTGGCCGTCCAACGCCATCCGACGAACCGGAGCCGCCTCCATAGCCATCGTGTCGATTGCTCGGATGACCTACCAGGACGGGATGACCCCCCTACGAACAGGCGGCCACCGCACCAATCGCTTACAGCCACTGGGCCCCGATGAACTGACGAGCCACCGGCCGCCAGCCCGTGCTCCCGATCAAGCTGATCGTCCAGATTGTTTGGGGCCTTAGCAGCCACTAGTCGGTACAACAGGGCGACCAATCGAGGGTACTTCATCGGCGGAGCCCGCCGGGAGTTCGTCCGATCACACCCCTAGTAAGGCGATCGCTCGCGAGTCGAAACTCAGCTCATTCCTGGGAGTATTCCTGGGAAAATCCAGGCTAGGTTCGATCCGAGAAAAGTACCTGGTCAGAGACCTGATTTGGGTGGGGAAGTTCCTGCTTGGAAGGCTGGAGCTCTACCGTTGAGCAACGAGCCTGCGTTATGGAAACGTGTGTCGCCTCAAATGTCTCTGAAGACCTCGATACTCGCCCCGAGGCTGTTGAGCCGCTCCGCGAGATCCTCATAGCCCCTCTGGATCACATAGACACTTCGCAGCACCGACGTTCCCTCGGCCGCCAGCATCGCCAGTAGGACCACCACAGCGGGCCGAAGGGCTGGCGGGCACATCACCTCGGCAGCACGAAGCCTTGCAGGACCCTCCACCATCACCCGATGTGGATCGAGCAGCTTTACAGAGGCCCCCAACTTGTTTAGTTCCGTGAGGTAGATGGCGCGATTCTCATAGACCCAATCGTGGATCATGGTCTGTCCCTCGGCCACGGCGGCGATTACTGAGAAGAACGGGAGGTTGTCGATGTTCAGCCCGGGAAAGGGCATCGGGTGGATCTTGTCGAGGGGGGCGTGCAGCACCGACGGCTTGGTGGTGATATCCACCAGACGTGTCTGTCCATTGTCAGCGCTGTACTCATCGGTCAGCTCGTAGACGAAACCCATTTCCTCGAGAGTCGCCAGCTCGACCTCGAGGAACTCGATCGGGGCGCGTCGGATCGTGATCTCGGAGTCGGTGACGATCGCCGCCGCGAGGAGGCTCATCGCCTCGATGGGATCCTCCGAGGGCGAATAATCGACATCCACATTGATGTCGGGCAATCCGTGGACCGTCAGGGTGGTAGAGCCGACCCCGTCGACGGTGACGCCGAGACGCTCCAGGAAGAAGCAGAGGTCTTGAACCATGTAGTTGGAGCTGGCGTTGCGGATGACGGTGACACCATCATGGCGTGCGGCTGCGAGAAGGGCGTTCTCGGTCACGGTGTCGCCGCGCTCGGTGAGCACAATGGGCCGTGCCAATCTGGTGGGGTTCCCAGCCGAGGCGTGATACCGCCCCTCCGTCGCCTTTACCTCCAACCCGAATGGCCGTAGTGCTGACATGTGGGGTTCGACGGTGCGGGTCCCGAGATCGCAGCCTCCCGCATAGGGCAGGGTGAACTTGTTCTCTCGATGCATCAACGGTCCGAGGAACATGATGATGGACCGTGTCCTCCGGGCCGCATCCTCGTCGATGTTCTCCAGCTCAAGTCTTTCCGGGGGTATCAGCTCGAGGTCGTTGCCGTCCCAGCGACTCTTGACGCCGATACTGTTGAGCACCTCGAGGATGCGATTTACCTCTTCGATGCGGGCCACCCGACGTAGCGTGGTTCGACCGCGGTTGAGCAGTGAGGCGCATAGAAGAGCCACACCCGCGTTCTTGCTCGTCTTGACGTCAATGGCGCCGGAAAGCTTGTTCCCACCATGCACCCTGAGATGGACAGGACCGAGACCGAGGGAGACGATCTCGGAGTCGAGGGCCTCCCCGATACGGGCAAGGGTGTCGAGCGTGAGGTTCTGTTGGCCTTGTTCCACCCGGTTGACGGCGCTCTGACTTGTCGAGAGCACGTCCGCCAATTCTGCCTGGGTCCACCCGCGGTGTTTACGCGCATCGCGGATGAGATAGCCGATGCGCTTCAGATAGTCATCAGTCATTCGGCATACCCTATATCATCTGTGAGATAAACCAAGGAATGACTCGTCGACGAGCGCGAGAAGAGTCAAATGGTCGGGATGGCCGGATTTGAACCGACGACCTCAGCGTCCCAAACGCCGCGCGCTGCCAAACTGCGCCACATCCCGGAGTTCACAACATTAATCCGTCTGTCGGCGGCTCCATCATCGTCGGTCTCCGAGTCCAGACGGCCCGACAGAAGAAATGACGGCATCGGCCACCCAAAAGGCCGATAGCCGTGTCGCAAGTTCTGTCGTAGGCGATCCATATCTTATCGGTATGGGGATACCCAAGGAGCTGACGGATCGAATCGTTGAGTGGGAATTCCTTTCCCGCTGGGAGCGGTCCGAGATCGGGCGTGACCTGCGTCGCCTGGGTCTGTCGTATGGTGAGATCCGAAAACTCATCGATGTGAAGAAGAGCACTCTGGCTACGTGGTGCCAGGACATCGAGCTCTCGACCGAGCAAGCGGCTGCGATCCGGGTGCGGACCGGCTCCAGAGAAGGTGTCCCTGTGGATACTCAATGGCGGAGACGGCTTGAGGTTGAAGCCATCCGAGAAGATGCTGCCAAAGAGGCGAGTCTGCTGATTCATGATCCCCTGTGGATAGCCGGGGTGGTGCTCTATTGGGCCGAGGGGGCGAAAACACGGAACCACCTGAGCATGGCTAACTCCGATCCGGTGGCGCTCCGCCTATTCATTTCGTGGATGCGGTATTATCTCACCCCCGACCCTGACTTTGTCCTCCTTCTCCACCTCCACGAAGGCAACAACGACGATTCTGCCCGGGCTTATTGGGAGCACGAACTAAGCCTGCCGGATGTCGACTTCCATAAGACTTTCATCAAGCCACTTGGCACGGGTCATCGAAAGAACCACCTCAAGCATGGTGTGTGTACCGTAAAGGTGAGGGCCGCCTCGGATCAATGGAACAGGATCATGGGTTGGATCGACGCGCTCCGCCAAAACCTCCCGGATCGCTACCTCCGCTGAGTTGCTATTCTGTATCCGGGCCTCTAGCTCAACTGGCAGAGCAGGGCGCTCTTAACGCCAAGGTTGCGGGTTCGAGTCCCGCGGGGCCCACTAACGACGTTCTGGCGAGGTCAGGTGTGTTGCACGAGAGTCCGTAGACGAGTTTCCCCGCGGAAGTTCGATGGGTAGAATTCCACCGTGACTGAGGTCGCTATCTGTGGCAGAGCATCGTAATTCGCAGGTTCGGTCTTCTGAAGAGAGCATCGAGCCCCACGCGACCCACTCCTGATCAATCCCGAAACGACAAGCTGTGCACCACGCGGGTGTGGCGGAACTGGCAAACGCGCTGGGTTTAGGTCCCAGTGGGCTTAAAACGCCCTTGGAGGTTCGAGTCCTCTCGCCCGCACTTGGTCCTCGCAAGGGGTCGGCTATTCCTTGAGCTGCTCATGGAGGTTCTCGATGGCGAGTGCTCGATGGCTCAGCAGGTTCTTCTCACCGTCGCCCATCTCCGAGAGGGTGCGCCCCTCCACCTCGAATACAGGATCGTATCCAAAGCCGCCCGTGCCCCGTGGTGCGGTGGCGATAGTTCCCGAAAGCACTCCTTGGGCAGTCTCCTCCCAACCGTCCGGGTGAACGATGGCTACAACGGTGATGAAGCTGGCCCCTCGGTCAATCATCCGATCCAACCTGGAAAGGAGCAGCCTGACGTTGTCCTCATAGGTGGCGTCCTCCCCCGCAAACCGTCCCGTCCTCACCCCCGGCAGAGCACCAAGTGCGTCGACCTCCAGGCCTGTGTCGTCGGCCAGGGCTGGCTCATTGGTTGCCTCCGACACGGTGCGCGCCTTCAGCAGTGCGTTACCGGTCAAGGTGCTGGCCGTCTCCTCGACGTCGTCCCAGTGGAGACCCTCCACAACCTTCTCGGTGAGTCCGTATCGCTGGACCAACTCGGACACCTCGACCAGCTTGTCGGGGTTCTTCGTCGCTAGAACGAGGCGCGCGAGGGGGATCCTGCTCATTCCTGGGAGGCCGTTGCGCGTTCTTGCATCTCCACCAGGTCGGTGATGCCGCTGGCCGCCAGTTCCAGCATGGTGTCAAGGTCTTCTCGGGTGAAGGGGGCTCCTTCGGCCGTTCCCTGCACCTCGACGAGGAGCCCACGACCCGACATGACCACGTTCATGTCGACCTCAGCGGCCACATCAGATTCGTATTCGAGATCCAACAGCACCTCCCCATCGACGATTCCCGCTGAGATGGCGGCAACCTTGTCGATGATCGCCGATGTCGCACCAACCGAATCCAGGGCATCGTGCAACGCAATCCAAGCACCGGTGATGGCGGCAGTGCGAGTCCCACCATCGGCCTGGAGAACATCACAGTCGACCCGCACCATACGCTCCCCCAGGGCACTCATGTTCACCACGGCGCGCAGGGCACGCCCGATGAGCCTGGATATCTCCTTGGCGCGTCCCCCCTCGATGTGCCCCCGGTGGATCCGATCGTTCGACGAGCCGGGAAGCATGGCGTACTCGGCGGTGACCCAACCTTTCCCGCTTCCACGCATCCAGCGTGGCACGTCATCCTCAACCGAAGCCGTACAAAGGACACGGGTCTTCCCCATCGAGATGAGGACGGACCCCGGGGTGGTATCGGTCCAGCCCGTCTCCACCCGGACGGCACGGATTTCGTCTTTGGGCCGCTCCCGCATCATGTTCTCCGAACCTACTTCCTCGCCTCAGGGTGTACTGTTGGCCTAGGGAAGAACCCTACCTGATGACCGGCCATCCCCTACGACCCGTTTGGCGCCAGCTCGTATGAAGAAGCCCACCAGTGCGACGAAGACGCCGACGGTCAAGCCTATTGGTCCTAAGTCCGTTCCCACCACGGCCATTGGACCGCCATCCACCACCCACAATGGCTTGAGCATTCCCATGAAGACGCCGACGGCACCACCAACAACCATGTGGATTCCCAGTACTGCAACAGCCGAGCCCACCAAAGCCAGCAGAAGAGATCCTGGTC
>WHTL01000196.1 GCA_009377735.1 Acidimicrobiia bacterium | reverse complement strand
GAGCTGGACGTTGAAGCCATGAGCACTGTGGCGGCGAGGTTCGTCGGCGAGCACGATTTCGCATCCTTCTGCAGAGCCCACGAGGGACGCACCACCACCCGGACTGTGGAGGAGGCAGAATGGACGGTCGATGGCACCCGGGTAATCTTCTCCATCAAGGCGGCGGCCTTCTGTCATCAGATGGTTCGATCATTGGTCGGATATTCCGTGGAGGTAGGTCTAGGCCGTGTCCCGGCGTCGGGGGTGAGCGACGTGATCGAGGCCCGCGACCGCGCCGCCGCCCGCAATGTTGCTCCCCCCATCGGTTTGGTGCTGTGGGAGGTGGGCTACTCCTAAGGACACGTCCTGGGTTGTCGGCTCGACACGTTGATCAGCGCAGGTCGAATTCATCGGCCAGGGCGCTACGGAGCTTGACGGCATGCTTTGCGCCTCTCGTCTCGACGGCGATGTCGATCTCGACGGTCCCGAAGGGGAGCCCGAAACCCTCACGATGGTGCTCCACACTTACGACGTTGGCCCCATGCTCACCGACTATCTCAAGGATTCGGGCCAACTGCCCGGGCTGGTCGGGAATCCAGATCCGCAGTTCGGCGTACCGCCCGGACGACTCCATCCCCGTACGGACCATCTTGCCCAGGAGGAGCAGATCGATGTTCCCACCTGAAAGGACCACCACGATGGGCTCGGGAGCGGCGGCGGGGATCAGGTTCTCCATAAGGGCGGCGATGCCGACACAACCCGACGGCTCGACGATCAGCTTGGCCCGTTCCAGGATCAGAGTGAGAGCGGAGGTTGTTTGGTTGTCTCGCACAACCACGAGGTCATCTACGTGCTCCTCGATCAACTGGTGTGCGATCTGCGATGGCACTCTCACATCGATTCCATCACAGATGGTTGTCCCCTCATTGGAGGCGGGCTCGAGGACGCCCGTGCGTCGGTAGGGCTCATACATCGCCGCCGGCTCCACCTCCACCCCAACGATCCGAGATTGGGGGAGTTGGCTCTTGACCGCCAGGGCCGTCCCTGCGAGGAGCCCACCACCTCCGGTAGGGATAATCACCGTGCCTGCCTCGGGGAGTTGGTGGCACACTTCCAGACCGAGGGTGCCCTGACCGGCAATGATGTAGGGGTCGTCGTAGGGGTGGATGAAATGAGCCCCCTTCTCCTCGGCGAACTCCTCGGCGGCCAACACCGCGGTGGCGAGATTGCGGCCCACCAGTTGGACATCCGCCCCATAGTCGGAGGTGGCGTTGACCTTGGGAAGTGGCGCCGTCTCCGGCATAAACACCGTGGCGGGTGAGTTCGACCATTGTGCCGCCAGCGCAACACCCTGGGCGTGGTTCCCCGCCGATGCCGCCACCACCGGGGCACCACCCAATCTGCTGATGGCATTGTGGGCGCCTCGCACCTTGAAGGAGCCCGTCCTTTGCAGGCACTCCGCCTTGAGATACACCTCTCGACCCGTGAGACTTCCAAAGGAATTGGAGCGATGAATGGGGGTCTCCAACACGAGACCCTCGCCCCGTTTCTGGGCTTCGTTGATCATCGCCAGGTCGACGGACGCCGTATTAGCTCCTGGATCGGCAGGTTCGGTCACACGACTAGCTTAAGGCGGCGTCTCCTGGTGGAGGTGATGGCTGTCGCAATTGGCGGTTTCGGGCACCGTCGCGTAACATAGAGCGGGTCGTTTTGTGACGACTTCCCACATTGCGGTCCCGACGACACCACGCGTCCGTAGACCACTGCCGAGGATTCTGATTTCAATGACCATGAACAAGACCTACTCGCCCAAACCGGGTGATATCGAACGAGCCTGGTGGATCGTCGATGCCGAGAATGTGCCCCTGGGCCGGCTCGCCTCCGAGATCGCCCAGGTCCTTCGGGGCAAGCACAAGCCCATGTACGCACCTCACTTAGATGTCGGCGATCATGTCATCGTCATCAATGCCGAGAAGGTAGGCGTCAGCTCCGATAAGAGCCAGCAAAAAATCTACTACCGCCATTCCGGCTTCCCCGGGGGTATCAAGGCCGAGAGTTTCGAAAGGCTCCGTGCCCGTCGCCCCGAGGCCATCGTGGAGCGTGCGGTGAGGGGGATGCTCCCCAAGAATCGCCTCGGTCGTCAGATGATCAAAAAGCTGCGGGTCTATGCCGGTCCCGAACACCCCCACGGCTCCCAGCAGCCTCGCGTGCTGGAGCACAATATCCGAAAGGTGGAAAGCTAGATGCCGAAGCCCCTCGTCCAGGCCACCGGCCGCCGCAAGTCGTCTGTCGCCCGGGTTCGTCTCCATGACGGAACGGGAAAGGTGACCCTTAACGGACGCGCCCTGGAGAAATACTTCCCCACCATGGCATATCGTTTGCGCGTGATGGAGCCCTTCACCACCGCCGAGATGCAGGGTCGTTTCGATGTAGACGCCTCCCTATCCGGTGGAGGACTCACCGGACAGGCGGATGCCCTCAGACTTGGTATCGCCCGAGCCCTGATCGAGATCGACCCCGAGCTCCGGCCCACCCTCAAAACCGCGGGTCTCCTCACCCGTGACTCCCGTAGGGTGGAGCGGAAGAAGTACGGATTGCGCAAGGCACGCAGGGCCCCCCAGTACACCAAGCGCTAGTCCTCACCGACCTCAAAGGTCCACATTGGAATCTGCCACGGATCTCCGTCATCTTCTCGAGAATGGTCATCGCCTCTTTGGCACCGATGGCGTCCGGGGTGAAGCAGGGACCGAGCTCACTGCGGAACTCGCCCTTGCCATAGGTCGGGCGGCCGGTTCTGTTCTCTCGGCCGGACACGTTGTCATCGGTAGGGACACCCGCCGTTCCGGGCCGATGCTGTCGGCGGCCATCCAAGCCGGCTTCCATTCCGTGGGCGCCAACACCATTGATATCGGCATCGCTACTTCCGGCGCCATCTCCTACCTGACCGGCGCCCTCGATGCTGGGATGGGCGTGGTCGTATCTGCATCTCACAACCCCGCTCCAGACAACGGTATCAAGCTCCTCGGTCCGGGCGGTCGAAAGCTCAAAGACGCCGCCGAGGACGAAGTGGAACAATTGGTCCGTCTCGGTGTTGGCACCAGGGCCCGGGGCGGTGCCGTTGGTACCGATCACCCAGGAGTGGATGCCAACACCCGATACCTCGACTGGTTGACAGGCCTTGCGGAGAATCGCTTCGAGGGTCTGTCTGTCATGGTCGACGCTGCCAACGGGGCTGCATCCTTCGTTGGCCCGGAGCTGTTCCGTCGCCTCGGGGCCGATGTAGCCGCCATCGGAAACAAGCCGGACGGCCTCAACATCAACGACGGCGTCGGCGCCACCAACCCCGAGACTCTCGCGGCTGCCGCGGGCGGGCGGATCGGGCTCGCCTTCGATGGCGATGCCGACCGTCTCATCGCAGTCGATGAAGACGGTGAAATCGTCGACGGCGACGTCATCATGGCGATTGTTGCCCGTCATCTCGACGGTGTTGGACGACTCCGGAACCGGACCGTAGTTTCCACCGTCATGTCGAATGTCGGTCTGGAGCGCTCACTTGGCGAGGTGGGTATCGAACTGGTTCGCACCAAGGTGGGGGACCGTTATGTGGTCGAGGCAATGGATGAGCACGATGCGGTCCTCGGGGGTGAGCAGTCCGGCCACATTCTGTTCCGCGACGATGCCGCCACCGGTGATGGCCTGCTCACCGCCGTCCGTCTCCTCGATGTGATGATGAGCAGCGGTTCGGAACTTCGGGAACTGCGGGCCACGACCATCCGCCAGTACCCGCAGGTCCTCCAGAATGTGCGTGTGGCGCGGGGGATCAAGCTCGATGATGCCAGTGCGGTCTGGTCCGAGGTGAAGGCGATCGAGGCCGAGCTAGGTGACGAGGGGAGGGTTTTCCTCCGACCTTCGGGAACCGAGCCCCTCATCCGGGTGATGGTGGAGTCGGCCGTCCTCGAAGACGCCCAGCGACACGCCGATCGGCTATGTCTGGTCGTGGAATCAGAGTTAGCGCGCTGAGATCCGGACTGTTGCAGTTGGGGGTCTCCGGCGCCCCAGACCCCCAACGGCTGCCTCGCCATCTCGCCTCGCGTGGTCGGCCGTGCCACGGGTCGATATTTCGACCGTATCGAATGCGACCTCGGCTATGCTTGTGACCAGCCAGAGCCGGAGATATGTGATGAGTCCGAGTCTCCGACCGCCACCCAAAATGAATAGGAGGTGTTGGGGGAGAACCCCCACCAGAAAGCCGTAGATCCCAAGAACAAGACAAGCGCCAGACCTCTCCCCAAAGAAATGAAAGTACGAGTGAGAGGTGACGAGGCGGAGGGTTATCGAAGATTTCGGCGGATGCCCTCCCGGCCCCACGGTCGTAACGTCCCACGGTAAAAACCGGAGAGCGATCTCCGGGACAGAGACGGGGACGAAGTGGAGAACGGGTTTCGAGAGCCACAGGCTCGATCAGCATGAGCGACAGGCTCGATCTGACCCGTCTGGGGATCCCGCGGTCGAACACCGAACTACTTGATGAACTACCTGATCGCGGTATGAAAAGGAGACGATCGTGTGTGGAATTGTTGGATATGTTGGAAAGCGTCCCGTTGAGGACGTGTTACTCCCCGGGTTGAGCCGACTTGAGTATCGGGGGTATGACTCGGCGGGTCTCGCCATTCACGAAGGTGATTCCCTCAAGGTCACCAAAACTGCGGGGCGCATCGAAGCGCTAACCGAGCAACTTGATGGTCAGAAGAGCGGTGGAAGCGTTGGGATCGGTCACACCAGATGGGCCACCCATGGGGCGCCCACGACATCGAATGCCCATCCCCATCTCGACTGCACCGGTGACGTGGTTGTGGTCCACAACGGGATCATCGAGAACTGGGCGGAGTTGAAGAAGGGTCTGGAAAAGCGCGGTCACGCCTTCGCCAGTGAGACGGATACGGAGGTAGTTGCCCACCTCATCGAGGACATGGGTGATGCGCCCCTCGATGAGACGCTGCGAAGGGTGATGCAGATGGCCGAGGGGGCGCTCGCCCTGGTCGTCATACGTCGCTCGGATCCCGACACCATCGTTGCGGGTCGTCGTGGCAGCCCATTGGTGGTGGGTAGGGGCGACGGTGAGATGTTCGTGGCTTCGGACATCCCAGCATTCCTGGAGCACACCAGGGACATGATCGTGGTCGACGATGATCGCGTGGTATCGATCACGGCCGACGGCGCCACCATCACCGATATCGAGGGCAACGAAGTTCCGGTGGTCGAGCGCACCATCGAATGGGATCTCGACGCCGCTGAGAGGGGTGGTTTCGAGTCGTTCATGCTGAAGGAGATCCACGAGCAACCGGAGGCTATCGCCGACACCCTTCGAGGCCGGATCGATGACTCGGGAGCGGTGAAACTCCACGAGTTGGAGCTCGACGACCGACTGTTGCGGGCCATCGACAAGGTGTTTGTCATCGCCTGCGGAACCTCCTATCACGCCGCCATGATGGCCAAGTACGCCATCGAGCGATGGACGCGTATCCCCGTGGAGATCGACATCGCCTCCGAATTCAGATATCGGGACCCGGTGGTCGACCCGCGCACCCTCGTGATCGGGATCTCCCAGTCGGGGGAGACGCTCGACACCTTGGCGGCGGTGCGGTACGCCGCCGCACAGGGAGCGACCCTTATCGGTGTCACCAACGTGGTCGATTCCGCTTTGGCTCGGGAGTCCGACGCCGTGCTCTACACCAGGGCCGGGCCTGAGATCGGGGTGGCGGCAACCAAGACCTTTACCACCCAACTGGTTGCGATGCAGCTTCTAGGGCTCTATCTGGCCCAGGTGCGGGCCTCAATGGATCCGGGAGCGATCGAATACCACATCCGCCAGCTCAACGACCTTCCCACGGCGGTGTCGAAGGTAGTGGCAACATCCGACGAGATAAAACGGATGACGGAGCGTTGGACCGAGGTGAGGGACTTCTTCTTCCTGGGTCGATCAGGCGACTTCCCTGTCGCCATGGAGGGTGCTCTCAAGCTGAAGGAGATCGCCTACGTCCGGGCCGAGGGTTACGCCGCCGGGGAGATGAAGCACGGCCCCATTGCGCTCATCGAGGAAGGGGTGGTGGTGATCGGAGTGGCGACCGACGACCATGTCAAGACCAAAACCCTCTCCAACATGGCGGAGATGGAAGCCAGGGGTGGAGAGATAGTGATCCTCCAGGAGGAAGGCGACAACGGGAGCGATTTCGCCGACCACGTCATCTCTGTTCCTGCAGGACCCGACCTCATTTGCACCGTTACCGCAGTGGTGCCCCTACAACTGGTTGCGTATCACGTCGCAACGGCCAAGGGACTCGACGTCGACAAGCCCCGCAACCTCGCCAAGACGGTCACCGTGGAGTGACCGTCTTGAGGAACTCTTCCCATGTCTGCTCACCAACCGCCCTGTCTGGTGTGAGGTTGGCGCCGGCGCGGTAGGCGGCGGCCGCCTTGCCTGGCAACCGAATGGAGAGCATGGGGCGTTCCTTGCCCACTGCCTTCATGTAGCTACCGATCAAGTCGCGCAACTCGTAAACCTTGGGACCACCGATTTCGGGGACCAGACCCAACGGCTCTCCTATTGCGAGCTCAATGAGCCGGTCCGCCACATCGCTGGCGCCGATGGGCTGAGCCAGGAGAGATGGCACCGGGACCACCGGCATCTTCGTCATACCCTGAGCCATCGCGAAGATCAGCTCGTGAAACTGGGTGGCCCGGAGGGTGGTCCAGGGGATTCCCGATTCAGCGATGATCTCCTCGGAGGCGCGTTTGGCGGCGACGTAGCCGAACATGGCGCGGTCAATGGCACTCTCTACGGGTATCCGGTCGGCGCCGACTACCGAGATGTACACGAGATGCTTGGCACCCGTGTGTTGTGCCGCCTGCACCAGGTTGGCAGTCTTAGCCTCGTCGCCCTTGTTGCTGCCCGCGAGGTGAACGATTGTCTCAATCCCGTTCAGGGCGTTTTCAAGTCCCTGGCCAGTGGAGACATTACCGACTGTGAACTCAACGTTGTCGGTTGACTCGTGCTTGCTGCGGCTCACGACCCGAACGGGGCCGTGGGCTCCCACCAAGCGGGGTACCAAGAAACCGCCCAGGTTTCCCGTACCGCCCGTTATTAATATGGATGTGTTGTGAGTGTTCATACAAGGAGGACGAGACAGGGTCGCGAAGTGTGACAATTGTTTCTGGGGGGCTCTGGCAGGTTCCAGCGGTGAGTGCACGTTCCGGCTTAACTAGCCGGGTCCATACAAGAACTCACCGCTGGAGGTGTAATTGTGGCATGGTCGTTGACGAATGGTGATCGAGAGGTCATATACGCCGAGTTGGTTCGGGATCCT
>WHTL01000269.1 GCA_009377735.1 Acidimicrobiia bacterium | reverse complement strand
CAGCAGGTCCGCTACGCCGAGTTGACCGTCACCCCTGATAGTCATCTCCTGGCTGGGATCGAGCCCGACGCACTGTCAGAAGCCCTGATTCGAGCCCGACGACGAGCGAGGCGAGAACATGGCGTCGAATTGGCATGGATCTTCGACATTCCCGGAGAGCTTGGTTTGGAGTCGGGGGTTCGCACCATCGATTGGGTGGAACGATGGGCGCCGGAAGGGAGTATCGGCTTGGGGCTGGGCGGACCCGAGATCGGGGTGCCACGCCCCCAGTTCGATGAGGTCTTCGGCCGCGCTCGGACGATGGGTCTCCACAGTCTTCCCCACGCCGGGGAAACCACGGGACCGGAGACAATCTGGGACGCCATTCGGCACCTGGGCGCCGAGCGGATCGGACACGGCATCTCCTCCGTGGATGATCCTGAACTCATTCGATACCTCAAGGAGAACGACATCGCGCTCGAGGTATGTCCCACCTCAAATCTCTGCACCCGCGCCGTCGATGACATCGAGCACCATCCCATGCCATCTCTGATGGAAAAGGGAGTAACCGTCACCCTCAATTCAGACGACCCCGGAATGTTCAACACCACCCTCAACCGGGAGTACGAGCTTGCCCATGACGTGTTTGGCATCGACGCCCACGGTCTCGCCAATCTGGTCCACGCCGCGGTGGCCGCCTCCTACGCCTCCGAGACCATGAAACGAGAGCTCCGCGCCGAGATCGACTACTACATTTCGTAATTCTCTTGCCCCCGCCAACAATTCTTCCCCACATGGGGGAACAATTTCGGCGTGGGGGAAGAGTCGCGGGTGGGGAAGAACTGGAGCGTGGCACAATGGCGAGGTGTTACTCGGAGGCTCTGGCTAAGTGGATGCCATCTGGCCCGAATTGGTCCTGGTGGGGGTACTGGTTCTGATCAACGGGGTCTTGGCCGGGAGTGAGATGGCTCTGATTTCCCTGCACCCGACCCAGATCGATCGGCTCGGCGAGAAGGGAGCGGCTGGGAAGGCGGTGGCCGACCTGGCCCGGGACCCGAATCGCTTCCTGGCCACCATCCAGATCGGTATCACCCTCGCCGGGTTCATGGCATCCGCGGCGGCGGCCGTCAGTCTGGCGCAGCCCCTTGTTCCCATATTGTTGGTGTTCGGCGGCGCCGCCGAAACCGTGGCGATCGTGGTGGTCACGATCCTCCTGTCCTTTCTGACGCTGGTTCTCGGTGAGTTGGCACCAAAGCGGCTCGCCCTGCAACGGGCCGAGGGCTGGGCTCTCCATGTGGGACGACCCTTGAACTGGCTCGCCGTCTTGACCAGACCCGCCGTTTGGCTTCTCAGCCTCTCGACCAACCTGGTGGTGCGGCTGTTTGGCGGCGATCCGGCCGAAACCGGCGACGAAGTGAATCTCGAAGAACTGCGCGAGATGGTGATCGCCAACCGGAGCGTCTCCCGTTCCCACCAGGAGGTCCTGGTGGGTGCTTTCGAAGTGGCGGAGCGGACCCTCCGAGAGGTCCTGGTGCCGCGCACCGATGTCGAGGTGCTCGACTCTGATATGACCGTGGTCGACGGGATCGAGACCCTGCTCGCCTCGGGCCATTCCCGGGCGCCGGCGGCGCCTCAGGGAGTGCTCGACGATGCTGAGGGAGTTGCCCACCTTCGTGATCTCGTCGCCGCCGACAGTTCCGACCGAATAGGTGGTCACATAAGGGAAACGGTCGTCTTCCCCGAGTCGGTGGAGGTGCTCACTGCTCTCCGACGTATGCAGGAAGCACACGTGCAACTTGCATTGGTGATTGACGAGTTCGGGGGAGTCGATGGGATCATCAGCGTCGAGGACCTCGTTGAGGAGTTGGTCGGCGAGATCTATGACGAGTCGGATCGTGACGTGCTCTCGGTGGATAGGGACGCCGACGGCGGCATCGTCGTTTCGGGGAGGTTTCCCGTCCATGATCTGGTCGACGTTGGTATCGAGGTACCCGAAGGTGAGTACACCACGGTTTCGGGTCTGGTCCTGGACACTCTGGGCGAGGTACCCAGCAAACCCGGGTTCAGTATCCATGTCGGTGACTGGAATGTGACCACGATATCTCTACGAGGTCGCTCGATCGGATCGGTCCGCTTCACGCCAACTCGCGATCGGAGTGATGAGACGGACTAGAAGGTCACCAGGGCGGCGTCAGGCCAGATTACCTCGGAGATCGACCGGGATTGCTGTATCGGCACCGTCCTCGTCGACGAGATGCATCTCATCGAAGCAATTGACGACGGGACAGATGTGGTTGGGGATGAGCACCACCCGTTCTCCTACTTTTAACCCGGACCTCGTCTCATCGCGGGAGACTACGCCGTGGTTGTCGTACAGCCTGATGATGGTGGAGTTGGGCTCGGCTGGAAGGGCACCGTACCCATCCAGCCATTCGGCGCGGTCCTTGGTGACGGTCTTGGCCCCGGCATCGAGCACGAGCTTGTCGGGTGCTGCGTGGATGATGGTTGTCACCACCGCTGTCCCCACCTGGTCGGGTTCGATGCTGCCCATCATCGTCTGTTGACGATCTCCAAACACAGAGGTGCCCACCCTGAGCTCGGTCACCGGGTCACGACCGGCCAGAGTGGCGGTGGGGGTGGATCCGGCGCTGACGATGAGCCCATCCGGATCGGGCATGCCATCCAGTGCAGTAGACAACGCCCTGACCTCGTCGTCGGCCGCCGCTGACGCCTTGCCCGGTCCGTAGGAGTGGCCACCATGAGTGAAGATCCCGGCGATGGGAACCTCGATCGTGCTTGCCAGGTCGCCTGCGTCTTCCGGCGCCACCCCGGTTCGGTCGTTTCCGCTGTCGACCTCGATCATCACGGCAACGTTGTCGAACCCCGTAGCTCCTCCCAACACCCGGGTCCCTTCGGGACTGTCGGCGGCGAGGAGCACACGATCATGGAGGGCGGCTACCCGGCGAAGCAATTCGGTTTTGGGCCGGTCGAGGAACACCGGAGCGGCCACCATGATCTCGGTTGACACTCCCGCCTCACCCAAGCCCAGAGCCTCTGAAAGGGTGGCGCAAGCCAAGCCCACAGCACCGGCATCCAATTGACGACGAGATAAGAGCGATGACTTGTGGGTCTTGATGTGGGGTCGGACGTCCACTCCGTGCTCTTCCCCGACCTCGGCCAGCCGCAGGATGTTGGCCGCAACCACGGTGTCGTCGATGACTAGAAGCGGGGTCGGCAGGTCACGGGTAGCGTCAATTAGGTGGTCAAAAATGGCGGGATCGAACGGTCCTGGACTCATGGAGTGATGATGGCACGACCGCCGCCCCTCACAGGAGATCGGCGATGAGCGCCGCCAGGAGCTCGGTCCGCTCGGGGATTGCAGCAGTGATCACGTGCTCATCGTCGGCGTGTGCGCCGCCACCAATGGCACCGAGCCCATCGAGGGTTGGGATCCCCATACCTGCCGTGATATTGCCATCGGAACCGCCACCCACCGCGGCCTGTGTGAGTGACTTGCCATGGAGCCCGACCGAGAGACGATCAGCCAGAGCGAAGAGGTCCGCAGACTGCTCCGTTTCGAGCGGTGGGCGGTTGATCCCGCCGGTGACGCTCACGATCGCACCCTCGAGTTGCGGCTCCAGCCCAGCGAGTTCGAGATGGATCCTCTCCTGCTCAGCGAGGGTCCAGGCGCGCACATCGATGGCGACTCGGGCCGACGCAGGCACTGTGTTGGTGGTCGTGCCGCCGGCGAGGACGGTTGGCGTGACCGTTGTCCCCACGTCGTGATTCTCGAGATTCCCGATGGCGAGGATCTGATGCGCGAGCTCCGTTCCGGCGTTGACCCCCAACTCCGGTTCCAGACCGGCATGGGCCGCTCTCCCCGATACCTCGCATGTGTAGAGGGAGACTCCCTTTCGACGGGTCTTGAGAGCCCCACCGGGGGCAGAAGCCTCTAGAACCAACACGGCATCACAGCCGGCCGCCTCCTCCTCGATGAGTGCCCGACCAGTAGGGGAGCCCACCTCCTCGTCACCGGTAACCATGAGGGTCACACCATCGGCAGGGCCGACACCCGCCAAGGCGTGGAAGGACATGGCGATCCCGGTCTTCATGTCGAAACAGCCCGGTCCCCTGATGATGCCGTCTTCGACCGACCACGGATGGGTAACCAACGACCCCAACGGCCAGACGGTGTCGTGGTGGGCGAGGATCAGCACCTTCGGTCTTGATCCGAATCGCCAGCGGAGGTGGGTGACATCATCGACCGCCACGACCTCGGGAGTGACCCCCATCGTCCTCTCTCCAACGGCGGCCACCACCCGGGCGCTGGCCGCGAGGGCGGCTGCGTCCTCACTGGGCGACTCACAAAGAACCATCGCCTCGATGTCGTCGATAATCCGGGACAGGTCGGGTGTGAAGGGCGATGACATGGCGCCCTACTCTACGTCGCCACGACGTCGGTAACCTCCGACGCAAGGAGTCGCCTGAATGTCCCACACCGAAGCACGCGAGGTCGCCACCGCTGCCGCGGCCCATAGTGGGGTGGAGATAGACGAGGCGACTTCGATGGAGGCCAACACCGAGATATCGGGTCTCCTGGCGAATGTATGGGGAGTCGGTCCCGATGACTCCCCACTCAAGCCCGCACTGATCAGAGTGGCATCCCATCTTGGTTGCTATGTTGTGGCCGCCTACCAACCAAATGGCGTCATGGTGGGTGCATCGTTCGGCATGTTCGCCGCCGATGGGCATCTCCATTCGCACATAACCGGGGTTGATCCATCCCGACAGGGCAGGGGCATTGGCTTGGCGCTCAAGCTGCATCAGCGTGTCTGGGCTCTCGAACACGGTATCGACCGAGTGAGCTGGACCTTCGACCCTCTGGTGGCGCGCAACGCCTATTTCAATATCGCCCGTCTCGGTGTCGATGTCATCGACTACCACCAGGACTTTTATGGCGAAATGCAGGATGAGATCAACGCTGGTGACGCCACCGATCGTCTCTTTGTCGACTGGAACCTCCGCTCCTCTCGTGTGGAAGAGGCGGTAGCGGGCACTGGAGTGATTACGGAGATCGACAACCTGCTGACAAGAGTGGGCGTCGTAGTGGGTATCGACGGCGAGCGGCCCGTCTTCGAACAACTCTCCGACGAGGCCGGAACGGTCGTGGTCGCCGTTCCTCCCGACATCGAAGGGACCCGGTCCCGGAACCCCGAACTAGCCAGGGAATGGCGAATGGGAGTCCGTGCCGGATTGGGCGACGCGCTGCGGCGGGGATACCGTCTCACCGGGGTGAGCCGGCAGGGGTGGTATGTATTGGAGAAACAATGACCAAGATCGATGAGGTGGAGCTGCATCGGATCGAGATGCCTTTGGTGGGTGCCTTCCGCACCTCCTTCGGCACCGAGGTGGTGCGAGAGGCCCTCCTGGTGAAGGTCGTGGCGGATGGTCAGGGGGGTTGGGGGGAGTGTGTGTCGGGATCCGAGCCGCGATATTCCAGCGAGTATGTTGGGGCATCGGAGGATGTGCTCCACCGCTTTTTGGGGCCTGCTCTCATCTCGGCTGGTGAGGTGACCGCTGCGGACCTGAGTGGCATTTTCTCGGGTTTTAAAGGGTTTCGGATGGCCAAGAGTGCCCTGGAGATGGCATTCCTCGACGCCGAACTCCGTGGGAGCGGTGTCTCCCT
>WHTL01000223.1 GCA_009377735.1 Acidimicrobiia bacterium | reverse complement strand
TCGCCCTATCCTCCAGCTGGAACATTCTGAGTGGCTACACCGGGTACATCTCGCTTGGTCACAATGTGTTCTTTGCGGTAGGCGGGTACGTCTCCGGGCTCCTGCTTCTCGAGTTGGGTTGGTCCCCCTTCGCCACTGCCCTCCTGGCCGGTGTCGTATCCCTGCTCCTTGGCGTCGTAGTGGGGCTCATCACCTATCGGACCCGCGGCCCGGCGTTCATCATCTCCACCATTGCCCTCCTCCTCGTCATCACCCTCCTGATGGACAATTGGAGCTATCTGGGAGGGTCGAACGGTCTCAGCCTCCCACTCCCACCATTCGACATCTCCTGGGTGAAGGTCCCCTTCTACTACAGCATGCTCCTCGCTGCCCTCGGAGCGGTAGTACTCGGTTACCGGGTACAGCACTCCAAATTCGGGATGGCACTGCGTGCCATCGCGGGCGACGAGGTCAAGGCCGAGGTCACGGGCATCAACACCCGGAAGTACAAGCTCATGGCTTTCGCGTTGAGCGCCTTCTTCCCTGGTGTCGTTGGTGCACTCTGGGGCTACTCGCTCGCCTACCTGCGGCCGGTCATCTTCCTCCTCATAGCGGTCGCGGCCCGTATGGTCCTCATGGCGATCATCGGAGGAAGGGGAACCGTGGCTGGGCCAGTCCTCGGGGCCATCGTTGTCGTATTCTTCGACGAGGCATCCATCACCTTCTTCGGAGGGAGCGAACTCAACCTGGTCATAACCGGCGCGCTATTGGTGATGATGCTCCTCTTCTTTCCCATGGGCATCGTTGGCACCCTGCGCCAACACGGAAGACTTCCCGCCTGGCTCGACTGGGACTGATACTTCTGGGGGCCTCCGTCCCCCAGACCCCCAACGGCCGCCTCTGCTTCGCTGCTCGCGTGGTCGGGGCCGTCCGACCTCAACTCCGCGACTCGGTCTCTGGCTGTTGTGTCTCGGCGAACTACGGGTTCGATGTGGTCGCCCCTGATGTTTTGCATGGTCGCGGTTTGGCTGGTGGAACGCTCGTCGCGGCGTAACCTATCCACCGACCACCACGGCATCTGCACGACCACCCACGTCTAGGAGTCTGTAGTCGTCGCTCGTGGCAGTGCACCCGGTTCTGACACCGCTGATATTGAAGTTCCCTCGTGATGACCATCCCCCCCAGAAACGACATGAATACCCCAGGGCAGCAGGGTGCTACCCCGCCTGGCGAGGGCACTCGGCTCGATCGGGATCGAGGTGGAAGAAGCCGAGGTGGTTCCAGCTCTATCCCGGACACCGAGCAGCCCACGAGCACTCAGCCGCCATACGAGACCACAGCCACCGTGGAGGGCAACGATCTCCTCGGGCTCGGCTGGCACCTTTCTTGGTCAGCCGAACTCGATTCCCTGGGCTAGGGGGAGGTCGTCACCCCAGTTGATGGTTGTGGTCTGGCGTCGCATGTATGCCTTCCACGAATCTGATCCAGCCTCGCGGCCACCCCCTGTGTCCTTTTCACCACCGAAGGCCCCACCGATCTCGGCACCGGAGGTACCGATGTTGACATTGGCGATCCCACAGTCTGACCCGACGTGGGAGAGGAAGTGCTCGGCATTCCGCATCGACTCCGTGAAGATCGCCGACGACAGGCCCTGATCGACACCATTTTGGATCTCGATCGCCTCCTCGAGTGAGTCCGTCTCGATCACCCAGAGGATGGGAGCGAAGGTCTCCTCGGCAGTCACGTCGGCCCCGGCAGGAATCCGGATGATGGTTGGCTCGACATAGTTGCCGTCCCTATCGAGTTTCTTACCGCCGGTAAGGACCTTGCCACCCTGATCTTCGGCTGTCCGGATGGCGGCCATCATGCTCTCGACGGCTGCTTCGTTGATCAGGGGTCCCATGAGGGTCCCCTCCTCGAGAGGATCCCCGATGGGGACCTGTTCGTAGGCAGGAACCAGACTGTCGAGAACCGAATCGATGATGTCGGTGTGCACGATGAGGCGTCGCAGGGAGGTGCACCTCTGGCCGGCGGTTCCGACTGCCGCAAAGAGTACAGCTCTGGTCACCAGCTCCAGATCGGCGTCGTCCATGACGATGATGGCGTTGTTCCCACCCAACTCCAGCACGGTGCGACCCATCCGCGCTGCTACCTTCGGACCCAGAATCTTCCCCATTGGGGTAGAACCAGTGGCCGACACCAGAGGCACCCGACGATCCTCGGACATCCAGGTCCCAACCCCGGCACCGTCGCCCACCGCCAAGGAGAAGACCGACTCGAATCCCGAACCTTCCATGACCCGGGCGGCGATCTTGGTGACGGCGATAGCGGTAAGTGGAGTGTTTTCCGAAGGCTTCCAGATGACGGTGTCACCGCAAGCCGCGGCGACGGCCGCGTTCCACGACCAGACGGCCACTGGGAAGTTGAAAGCAGAGATCACACCGACTGGTCCTAGCGGGTGCCATTGCTCGTACATCCGATGATTGGGCCGCTCCGATACCATCGTCTTGCCGTAGAGCTGCCGGGAGAGACCCACCGCGAAGTCACAGATGTCGACCATCTCCTGGACCTCGCCCTCCCCCTCGGCATGAATCTTGCCCATCTCGAGGGAGACCAGGGCACCGAGTGCCTCCTTCTTCTCCCGTAGGGCGTTGCCAAGCTGTCGGATGTAATCACCCCGAATCGGTGCGGGCAGCATCCGCCACCGCTCGAAGGTCTCCACGGAGTTGGCCACGACCTTCTCCCAGTCCTCCTCGGACGCCATCGTCACCTGTGCCAACGCCTCGTTGGTGGCGGGGTTGATCACCGACACCATTTCACCGGAGCCCTGCATCCAATCCCCGGCGAAGACCCCCGACTCCGTCGTCGAAAGGTCGAGTGCTTCAAAAATTTCCTGCTGTGTCATCGTCAACGGCTACCTCCTAGGGGGCATACCCCGATGGTAAAGGCCGCCTGCGACTCATGTGTCGGTCCGAGGTCCGGGGTATTGACGAATGATGTCTTGTGGGGTCGACAGCTATCGGGCTGCGATCAGCTCAACTTCGATCAGGAACTCTGGTTTGGGAAGGGCGGCAACCCCGACCGCCGAACGAGCGGGTGGCTCCGTCTCGAAGGCACGGCCGTATATCTCATTGACGGTGCCATAGTCGTCCATGTCGGTGAGGAAGATCGTCGTCTTGACGACATCGTCGAACCCGAGACCGAGATCGGATAGGAGGGTTCCGATATTGGCCATCACCAGCTCGGTCTGCGCCTCGATCCCATCGGGAGTGGCACCATCATCGATACCCATTGGAACCTGACCGGAAATAAACAGCAGACCGCCAGCCTCTGTCACCACCGAATACGGCGCCAGTGGAGTGGGTGCACTCTTGAGCTGGGGAACAATCTTGGCCATCGTGATTCCTTCTCTAGACGCTTGGTGCACTCCAGCGTAAATACGGTCGCGTATTTCGGCTAGGCAACTGCGTCGACGGCAACCTCTAAATCAGCCAAGTCACGGACCGGGTGTGCCATAACGGGCAACGATTGCAAACTCCCGGACGTGAGGAAGGCGTGCAGATGCCGTGGTGGTGGGTGGGAAGGGCGCGCCAGCACAAGTGATTCACTAGCGAAATCCGCGCCTAGACAAGGCATCAGTCGAAACCACACCGAGCACGACGATGACGCCAACACGACAGAAAGAACCCGGGACCCGAGAAGTGAGGTCGGACGGCCCCGACCTCGCGAGAAGAGAGGAAGAGGCAGCCGTTGGGGGTCTGGGGAAGCGTCCCCCAGAAATGACAGCCGCACTTACCCGCTGGCAGCGGATTCCAGACCGTCCTCTAGCTGTGCCACCAGTTTGGCTATCCGACCTGTGCAGCTTTCGTCCTCGGCCGGGGGAACCACGTCGATCAGTGCGTGCGCGAGGGAACGGAAGGCAGCTGCGGCGGGGGTCTCGGTTTCGGAGCGCACCACGGGAGCACCCTCATCACCGCCCGATACCACTGAGGCATCGAGGGGAATGCTCCCAAGAAGGGGAACACTGATCTCGTTCGCCAGGATCCTTCCGCCACCGGATCCGAACAGGTCGTAGGTCTTACCGTGATCGCACTGGAATCCCGCCATATTCTCGATCACACCGACGATGGGCATGTAGGAACGCCGTGCCATGTCAGCAACCCGAACGGCCACCTTCTGCGCAGCCTTCTGCGGTGTTGTCACCACCACCATCTCAGCCTGGGGGAGGAGTCTGCCTAGCGCCATCTGAATGTCACCTGTGCCCGGCGGCATGTCAATGATCAGATAGTCGAGATCACCCCATTCCACCTGGCCGAGGAACTGCTCCAATGCCTTGGAGAGCATCAGTCCCCGCCACATCAGGGCGGTTTCCTCGCTCTCGATGATGAGACCGGTGGAAACCATCTTCACACCCTGAACCACAGCTGGTTGGATCAGCTTGGTGTCGTCATCGGCAACCAGTTTCTCCGTCGCCCCGAGCATACGAGGGATGGAGAAACCCCAGATGTCGGCATCGAGTAGCCCCACCGAAAAGCCGAGATCGTCGAGGGCAAGAGCCAGGTTGGTGGACACCGAGGACTTTCCGACGCCACCCTTGCCGGAACTGACCGCGATGACACGCGTGGTGGGTGCGACCTGTGTCGGCTCAGCCCCGTCCCGCGCTCGTTTGCGGGCAGTTTCCATGACATGGCTCCGCTGCTTCTTGGTCATGGCGGTCGTCACCACGGCAACATCCGTGACACCGGGCAGGCTCCGTACCCGTCGTTCCGTGTCGCCTTCGATCGTGCCCCGCATGGGGCATTCGGCGATGGTGAGGGCAATTCCCACCTCGACACGGCCGTCGCGATCAACGACCACATCGGTGACCATTCCCAACTCGACGATATTTCCGCCAAGCTCAGGGTCGGTCACCCTCTCTAGGACCTTGTATACGTCTTCTGTGGTGACCTGTGTCATTGCCCCCAATGGTAGGACGTCCTGGCATTGACCCCAACGGGTGATTGACATCTGGTGTGCCGCGTTATGATGGGGCTTCACGCGACCAGTGAGAGATATGACCCAGTTGCTCAACATTAAGTCCAGCCAGCCGGTCAAGCCCGTAGAGTTGACCGCAAGAGCCGTGGACAAGATCGGTGAGCTCGTCTCCGCAGAGGCCGACGCCTCCGATCTCGCCCTTCGTATGGCAGTCCGTCCCGGCGGCTGCTCCGGTTTCTCCTATGAAATGTTCTTCGACACCCAGCGTGACGCCGACGACATCGTTCTTGAGTTCGACGATGACGTCAACGTCGTGGTCGACCCTCAGTCCGTTGAGATGCTCAAGGGTTCTACCCTGGATTACAAGGACGGTCTGATGGAAGGTGGGTTCTCCATCGATAACCCCAACGTCACCCGCTCCTGCGGCTGCGGCAACAGCTTCTCGTAATCTCTGGGGGCTCCGCCCCCAGACCCCCACGGCTGCCTCTAACCTACTTCTCGCCTGGTCGGGGCCATCCGACCTCACTACCGCGACTCCGTGCCTGTCTGCCGCGACTATGTACGTTACGGGTTCGGTGTAGTCGCATCTGAGGTCTCCCGTCGCCTCGGGGTGGCACTTGTTGGGATATCGCAGGTCAGGCCTTGCTTGAGTGCCTCCGGCCCTGATACTGGTCGTGACCAGTTCGTGACGAGGCACGACGCCTTGACGAGAGAAGCCTCACCCGGTCCCAAGAAGTAACTCCTTCAATCTGGTCAAGTCGGGAACGTTAAGTCTGGGGTCTCTGGCGAGTTCAGCCGGTGACTGCACGCAGGTGCACTCTCGATCCGCTACACCCACATTCGAGGGGGAAATCACCAGTTGGGAACCTCTGAGCCAGCCGTTTTGGGGACCGGGTGGGCTGCAAGGGGCGACGCCCACGAACTCCCATTACGCTGGGGGTTGTGCAGATGCCGTGGTGGCGGGTGGGAAACCTCAGCCACAACGAGCCATTCACCAAGGAACCCGCGACCAGGTGAAGCACCCAGCCGCAACCACCTTGAACCCGAGGGCAGCTTAGACACGACAGACAGGCGCCAGGTCGCGGGAGTTGAGGTCGGACGGCCCCGACCACGTCGCCCGTGTGGGGGACCGGGTGTGCCGTAAGAAGCGACGATCACAGACTCTCAGACGTTCGGGGTTGTGCAGATGTCGTGGTGGCGGGGTGGGAAATCTCAACCACGATGGATGATCTACTGGCCAAATCGCGACCCCGTGAGACAACAAGTCGAAACCACGTTGAACCCGAAGGCCGCTTAGACACGACAGACGGGGCCCGGATCGCGGGAGCTGAGGTCGGACGGCCCCGACGATGTGAGAAGTGAGGCAGAGGCAGCCGTAGGGGGTCTGGGGGACGGAGGCAGGTTCCAGCGGTGAGTGCACGTTCCGGCTTAACTAGCCGGGTCCATACAAGAACTCACCGCTGGAGGTGTAATTGTGGCATGGTCGTTGACGAATGGTGATCGAGAGGTCATATACGCCGAGTTGGTTCGGGATCCT
>WHTL01000297.1 GCA_009377735.1 Acidimicrobiia bacterium | reverse complement strand
CAGATCGGCGGCCAGGCGCGCCGCTCGCAAGGACGCACGACGAAGGCGCACCCGTTGCGGTGCTCCTAGGAGGAGGACGCCGCGAGCGGTGATGACTGGTCGTCGAGATGTGGGGCATGTGTTTCACACCAGTCTCCTAGGGTGACGAATCCGTTGGGATCCAGCCACCCAAGCTTTGTGAGTCCTACTTTGTGGCAGCCCTCTTGTACTGCCGCACTGCCAGGGGGGCGAAGATGGCAATGATCACCGCCGCCCAGATCAGTGTGTATAGCACCGGATTCTGCAGGGACCACACATCGGGTGCGGTGTATTCGGGGGAAACGTTCCCAAACAGCTCGCGGACCGACAGCGCAAGGGCCGACACCGGGTTCCACTCGGCGAAAACTCGGAGTGGTGTCGGGAAGGACTCCAATGGCACGAACGTGTTGGCGACGAAGGTAAGAGGCATTATCACCATGAACGAGGCGTTGTTGATGACGTCGACACTGGGGACGAGCAAGCCCACGTATCCCATGACCCACGAGAACGAGTAGGCGAACACCAACAACAGGGCGAAGCCCCCTAGTGCCTCCAGGAACGAGGTTCGAATACCCCAGCCAACCAGGAGACCGGTGGCCGCCATGATGGCTATGGAAAGCACGTTGTAGACGATGTCGCTGGCGGTCCTGCCCACGAGTACAGCGGAACGGGACATAGGCAGCGATCTGAATCGATCGATGATTCCCTTCTGCATATCCTCGGCGATACCAGCACCGGTGAACGTCGCTCCGAACACCACTGTCTGGGCGAAGATGCCGGCGATGAGGAACTCGCGATAGTTGACTCCGCCGGTCTCGATGGCGCCACCGAAGACGTACCCGAACAAGAGAACGAACATGATCGGTGACAGCAGGATCCAGACCAGTATCTCGGGTACCCGGATGATCTTTATGAGGTTGCGCTTGGCTACCACCCCACCATCGGCCAAGGCGGTGATTGCACCTGTCATGATGTGACGACCTCCCTTTCTCCTTCGGTTTCGTCGGATTGTTCTCCGTTCTCAGCAACGTGACCTGTGAGTTCGAGGAACACGTCGTCGAGGGTCGGGCGACGCAGCCCGACGTCCTGCACCTTGATCGAGTTCTCGTCGAGAAGTCGGAGTGCAGAAATGAGAGCGTTGGCACCACCGGTGACAGGGGCGCTCACACGACGCTGGTGCTCGTTGATTTGAATCTCACCTACGGAAATCCCTGAGACGGCGTCCCTGGTCCTGGCCAGATCGGCCCGGGACTCCACCACGAGCTCGACACGCTCGCCACCCACCTGGGATTTGAGTTCGTCGGCGGTTCCGCGGGCGATTGCGAGACCGTCATCGATGACGACGATCTCGTCAGCGAGACGATCTGCCTCCTCGAGATACTGGGTGGTGAGGAGCAATGTCGTACCCGCACTCACCAACTCGTTGATCACCTTCCAGGTCTCAGTTCGGCTCCGTGGGTCGAGTCCGGTGGTGGGCTCGTCCATGAAGAGGACACTTGGCTCGGCGACAAGAGCACCGGCCAGGTCGAGTCGGCGACGCATGCCACCTGAATAGGTCTTCACCGGCCTGTTCGCGGCATCGGAGAGGTCGAACCGCTCCATCAGCTCATGGGCCCTGGCGCGAGACTTGGATCGCCCAAGGTGGTAGAGACGTCCGATCATGTCGAGGTTCTCGAACCCGGTGAGATGCTCGTCGACGGCGGCATATTGACCAGAGAGCCCGATCCGGCTCCGTACCGCATCGGGATCGGCCAATACATCGATTCCCGCTACCTCGGCGCTTCCTGCCGTGGGAACGAGGAGCGTTGTGAGAATACGGACGGCGGTGGTCTTGCCGGCGCCGTTGGGTCCGAGCAATCCGAGGACGGTCCCCTCGGGGACCACCAGGTCGAGACCCCTCAGGGCCTCCACCTCGCCATAGCTCTTCTCAAGACCTATCGCTTTGACCATGTCCGTCATGACGGACCCCCTTGGTGTTTGTTCCTTCTTTCTATTCTTCGCACGTCTTCTCCCTTTGTTTGTGCGGACAGCTCGTTCAACCTGTTTCCGGTTTACCTCAGGCCGAGCAAACCGAGTGCGGTCTCCCCGACCATGATCTGGTCCCGGGCTGCCACCACCTCATTCTCGGTGGTGGTCTCCTCGGGATCGCGTTCCGCTTCTTCCTTCGTTCTGTCCATGACATTCCCCTTCTTCGTTGGGCGACCTTGTCCACCCTATGGGTGGTTTAGGACACACGATGTCCCCTACATCTGGAGATGTTTGGGGACACCCGAACACCCCTCAACCGCGTTGGACCCCCAATTATTTCTACGATCACCCGATTTCTTGGACCGGGACGATCCGACTCGCGTCATTATGACGCAAGGTTGGAGCAAGCGTGCATCCGGAATTGGGACACAGTCGCGCTCACCGAGCGAGAGCCGCGAGCGTCCGATCCATGTCCTCGGTGATGTTGTGGATGTGTGGTGAGAGGCGGACCATGCCGGTGCGCTCACCGGCGTCGACGCCCGCGGTATCGAGGCGGACGAGGGCACGGTCGACGGTGTCCGGGTGCTCTGGTTCGACGAAGACCAAAGTTGAGCGTTCCGGCCCAGACGCGGGGCTCCGCAAGCGCCACCCAGTGGGCAGGCCCTCAATAAGTTGATCGACGAGCAGTTGGTCGTGCCGTTGCACCTGGTCCAGCCCGATATCGAGGAGTACCGCGACGGCCCGCTCCCATGCCGGATATGTGGATAGATTCGCAGTGCAGAACACGTCGTAGGCAGCTGCTCTGAGGTCGTCGCGCAGCTCGTATTGCGCCGGTGGGTTGGCGATCTCGTCGACCTGCGCAAGCCAGTAGCCTTGTTCGTAGTCAAGGCTCTGCGTCAGCTCCGGCCGCAGCCAGGCGAACCCGGTGGCGTAGGGGCCGCAGAGCCATTTGAAGCCGCAACTGACCAAGGCATCGATACCGAGTTCGTGAACGTCGGTCGGCCGGGCGCCGACCGCTTGAGACCCGTTGAGCACGAACGTGATGTCACCGTGATCGCGACACACATCAACGAGGGCGGGAACGTCGGCGGTGTGGCCTGTGAACGAGAACACCCAACTGGTGCAAACGACGCGGGTGCGGTCGGTCAGAGCCGCTTGAAGATCCTCGGGCTGCAGCGCTCCAGATGCGGCTGGCACTCGCCGTAGGCTAACGCCGCGCCGCTGCAGCGGCAGCCAGGGGTAGATCGAGGCTGGGAAATCACCCTCAACCAGCAGCACCTCATCACCGTCCCGCAGGTGCAGGCCATGGGCAAGTAGGTCGAGCCCGTAGGTGGTGCTGTTGCCTAGAACGATCTCCGCGGGATCGGCGCCGACCAACCGGCCGAGTGTGCCGCGCAACATCCGAGGCACTTCGAAGAACGCCTCCTCGGGAATCCGTCGCGGATCGAGCTTGTCCTCTACCGATGCCCGCGCTGCCTCCGCCGCCGCCCGGGGCAGCGGGCCCTGGTGCGCGGTGTTTACCCAGGCCCGATCGAACGCCCCGAAGACCTCGCTTGATGACAACACCATGCAGCGGACGTTACCGGGTTCAGTTGTTGTGGAATGTATGTCGCGACATATGTGCCAATGAGCCTGCCGATATGGATTCGTGTGTCGTCGAGGACATCCGTGGTCCTAGATCTGTGGCAAGCTGTTCGGGTGTCAACCTCCGGTGGTCGTCTTCTACGGTTGCTTACACTCCTCGGTTCCCGAGCCTGGTGGACGGGGGAGGACCTGGCGGATCGTCTCGAGGTCACCACGCGCACCGTACGACGCGACATCGATCGGCTCCGTGAACTGGGTTATCCCATCGAGGCCCTCTCCGGCCCGGGTGGAGGCTATGGATTCGGAAGGGGTGGTCGGCTCCCACCGTTGCTTCTCGAGGATGATGAGGCGGTGGCGATGGCAGTCGGGTTGCGTACCGCCGGGGCGGCGGCCGTTACGGGCGCAGCCGAGGCCGCCACTCGGGCGTCGGTGAAACTGGAACAGGTACTCCCACCGGCCCTGGCGGCCCAGGTAGATGCCATAACCAAGAGCATGGTGCTGGTCGGATCCCGAGGAGAGGAGATCGATTCCTCATTGCTTGCCGTGCTGGCCGGCACCTGTCGGAAAGGTCATCGTCTGCGGTTGGAGTACAAGGCCCGCAATGGCGTGGAAACGGAACGCTTGGTCGATCCTTTTCGACTGGTACACATTCGGGAGCGCTGGTATCTGGTAGCCCACGACATCACCAAGGGCGAATGGCGCACCTTCCGGGTCGATCGGGTCCTCAAGGCCGTAGATACCGCCAGGAAGGCCGAGTATCCCGATCCGCCAGACGCCGTCGAGTTGGTGCAATTATCAGTTTCGACACTGCCGTACAGATATCAGGCGGTGATCAGATTCGACACACCCCCAGAGACGCTATCGGCCCGCATTCCTCCCGGATACGGATTGGTGGAGGCCGATGGACCCGAGGCATCCGTCTTTCGCATCGGCTCCAACTATCTTGACGGGCTGGTGAGTCACGTCATCGGGTTGGGATTCGACTTCACCATTCTGGAACCGCCCGAGCTGATTCCCGAGGTGCAACGCGCCATCGATCGTCTCAGCAGGAGTATCGCCGACCAGTCGTGAGGGCGTGAGGGGATAGGAGAGGGAGGCCATCAGCTTGACCGGGCGCGATGCCTCGCCGACCGCGTACCCCCTAACTTGTCCGCCCCGTGGGAGGTCTCGCCATCACCTCGCGTGTTGCCAACCAGGTAGTGATGGGTATCGCCGTCACCAATCCGATGGAACCCACCAGGGTGCGTAGTATCTCGACGGCGACGACCTCGGAGTTGGCCAGAACGGAGAAGGGTTGACCTGACAGGTGGAACAGCAGGAGCAGGGGCATGGCGGCACCCGCGTATGCAAGCAACAGGGTGTTGACCGTGGAAGCGATGTGGTCACGCCCCACTCGGAGACCGGCATGGAGCAGCTCCCGTTG
>WHTL01000012.1 GCA_009377735.1 Acidimicrobiia bacterium | reverse complement strand
TGCCGACCAGGGTGACACCACCCTGATCTCAGTCTCCACCGGCGAGGTGCCCGGCGACCAACGATCCTCCTCGCCTTCGGTCTCGGCGGATGGGCGATATGTGGCCTTCCCCTCGTCGGCCACGAATCTCGTCGAGGACGACAACAACGGGGCCAGCGATGTCTTTGTCCGTGATACCACGACCGGAACCACCACCAGGGTCAGCGTGGACAGCACCGGGTTAGAGGGGGATCTTGCCTCGACTGGGCCAGCAATCTCTCCAAACGGTCGATACGTCGCCTTTTCCTCCCGGGCCACCAACCTCGTACCAGGTGACGACAACATGAGCTTTGACATCTTCGTCCACGATCGCCAGACCGGGACAACTACCGCCGCGTCGATCACCTCCGATGGCACCTTTGGCGACAAGGATTCGGTTCGACCATCGATCTCTGCCGACGGTCGTTTCATAGCATTCCGCTCCTTCGCCGCGAACCTGGTCGCTGATGACACCAACGACACAACCGACGTTTTCCTCCACGACACCGCTACCGGCGAAACCACGCGGGTCAGCGTCGACAGCGCCGGCAATCAGGGTGACGGCTCCTCCTTCGAGCCGTCGATCACACGGGACGGTCGACACGTTGCCTTCTACTCCTCGGCCTCCAACCTGGTACCGGACGATACCAACGACGTCCGAGATGTGTTCCTCCACGACCACCAGACCGAAGAAACCATCCGAGTCAGTCACGACAGCGACGGGATTCAGGGAAATGACTTCTCTGTTAGCCCGTCCATCTCCGCCAACGGGCGCTTCATCGCATTCGTCTCGAAGGCGACCAACCTGGCTGACGGCATCACCAACGACGCCACCGATGTATTCGTCCATGACCGACACACCGGCGAAACCATCAGAGTGAGCGTCGACAGCGCGGGGAACGAGGCCGACCGTAACTCGACGGGCCCCACGATCTCAGACAACGGTCGCTACGTCGCCTACTTCTCCTTCGCCACCGACTTGGTGGCCGGGGACGACAACGGGGAAAAGGATGTGTTCGTCCACGATTCCGTCACCGGCGAAACCACCAGGGTGTCGGTCGACAGCACCGGTAGCGAAGGTAATGACCAGTCTGAGAATCAAGCGATCTCAGGGGATGGTCGCTTTGTAGCCTTCCAGTCCGAGGCGTCGAATCTGGTGGCCGATGACACCAATGGCGAGGCTGACGTGTTCGTCCATCAGCATCTTCCCGACCCGACGCCACCAACCACCACCACGAGTACCACCCCTTCGACGACCACCACGACGACGACGGTGCCGTCTGGTGACGCCGATTTCTTCACCGACGACGACGGTCATCTGTTCGAGGACGACATCAACGCCATCGCCGAGGCGGGTATCACCCGCGGCTGCAACCCACCAGACAACAACCACTATTGCCCCGACAACTCCTTCCTACGAGGGCAGGCCGCCGCCTTCATCCGCCGAGCACTCAAGGTCCCCGCCAGCGTCAGCGATCACTTCACAGACGACAACAACTCGATCTTCCAAGACGACATCAACGCCATCGCCGAGGCTGGGATCACGCGAGGCTGCAACCCACCGGACAACGACCATTACTGTCCCGACGAGTCGTTCCTCCGGGGACAGGCCGCCGCGTTCCTGAGACGCGCCCTCGATGTGCCCGCATCGGACACCGACCACTTCACCGACGATGACACCTCGGTGTTCGAGGAGGACATCAACGCCATCGCCACCGAAGGCATCACCCTGGGATGCAACCCACCGGACAACACCCTGTTCTGCCCCGATGATCCTTTCACCCGCGGTCAGGCCGCCGCATTCGTCCGCCGCGCCCTCAACGTCCCCGCCACGGACACCGATCACTTCGTAGACGACGACAGCTCGGTGTTCCAGGAGGACATCAACGCCATCGCCGAGGCGGGGATCACCCGAGGCTGCAACCCACCTGATAACGACCGCTACTGCCCCGACGACCTCTTGACCAGAGGCCAAGCCGCCGCCTTCATGAGACGAGCCCTGCTGCCATGAACGGCAGAGGCCGATGACCACCAAGATTGACACTCGTGTCGGGGTCTTGACCGCCACCTTGATCAGCCTACCTACGACGAGCCCTGGACGTGCCTGCGTCTGACACAGACCACTTCACGACGACGACAACTCGGTATTCGAAGGTGCCATCAACGCCATCGCCACCGAAGGCATCACCCTGGGCTGCAACCCCCCAGACAACACCCTGTTCTGCTGCGTCCCCGAATCCTTGGATCAAGACCGAGTGGATTAGTCTCGGAGTATTGTCGGCAATGTGAGGTGACTCGGTGACAGCACCAACCATCCAATGGGTCGATGGAAGCGTCCATCTGATCGATCAGACGCTGCTCCCCCACACCGAAGAGATACTCGAGATCACTTCACCCGCAGAGATGGTCAACGCCATCGAGCGACTCGCTATCCGGGGTGCCCCTGCCATAGGTGTCGCCGGTGCATACGGGGTGGCGTTGGCGGCAGTGAGCGTGGGAATCGACACCACCGAGTTTGAGGAGGCTGTCGACTCGTTACGGAACGCCCGTCCTACCGCTGTGAACCTGGCTCGGATGGTGGATCGCACCGCCGCCCTTCGGGCGAATGGACCAGAGCGGATTCTTGAGGAGGCTCACGCCATACGGGAAGAGGAGTTGCAGGCATCCGTGGCCATGGGTGACTTGGGGGCGGATCTGATCCTGGATCTGGTAGGCGATAGACCAATTCGGGCGATGACAATCTGCAACACCGGTGCGCTCGCCACGGTGGAACGGGGAACTGCCCTCTCCGTGATCCAGACTCTCCACGAGCGGGACCGCCTGCAGGAGGCGCTTCCCCTGGAAACACGACCCTTGCTGCAGGGAAGTCGTCTCACCACCTGGGAGCTGCAGAAGATGGACGCCCCCTTCCGGCTACTGGTCGATTCGGCCGGTCCCTTCCTGTTGGCTCGGGGCGATGTCGACGTTGTCCTCACCGGTGCCGACCGGGTGGCAGCAAACGGCGACACCGCCAACAAGATCGGTACCTTTAGCATCGCCCTTGGTGCGGCCCACGCCGGTGTGCCGTTCATCGTGGTAGCTCCGGAATCGACCGTCGATGCCAACACTGCCACCGGGTCCGAGATCGAGATCGAAGACCGTGGCCCGTCGGAGGTGGTGGGATTCGGAGGAACTCTCACTGCCCCATCGGGGACCCCAGCGATAAATCCCGCCTTCGATGTGACTCCCGTCGACCTGATAACCGCCCTGGTGACCGACGGACGTGTGATTCGCTACGACAGAGGGGAGGGGCCACAGGTCCCTGCTTGAAGGGCGGAGCTAGACGTTCCCCGCGGTGAGGTCGAGGAGCCGGGTGAAGCGTTTGCGGGCGATCACCAGGACGACAAGGGTCACCACGAAGGGAAGGGCATCGGTGATCTGCACCGGCAGACCCTGGCCCTGGAGACGGAACCCGAACGCCTCGGTGAACCCGAACAGAACACAGGCTGCAAGCACCCCAAACGGATGGGCACGGCCCAGAAGAACGGCCACCACTGCGATCCAGCCACGCCCCGAGCTCATATTGGCGGTAAACACTCCGACATTTCCGAGGGAGAGTTGTGCCCCCGCCAGCCCGGCCAGGACCCCCGAGGCGATCACTGCGCCGTACTTATAGAGGTGGGGCGAAACCCCAAACGTCGACGCTGCAAGGGGTCGTTCGCCCACCCCTCTCAACCTCAAACCGATCTGAGTGCGGAACAGGAAAAACCAGATTGCGGGCACCAGCAATAAGGCGAGGTATCCCAGGATCGAGAGATCGAACAAGACCCGTCCGACGAAGGGGATTTCGGAAAGGGCACCCAGGGATAGACTCGAGATCCGCACGTCGCCATCCGGTTGGAATGAGCCACGCACCCCGAACATCTGTGGCAGTAGGAAGGCGGTGAGACCAGCCGCCAGGATGTTGATCGCCACCCCCAGGACTATGGCGTTGCCACCGCGGCTGACCGCACCGAAGGCGAGGATGAGAGACAGCGCCACTGCCGCCAACGCGGCCACGGACGCTGCCACCACCGCACTGCCCGATACATGTGCAGCGGCCACCGCACCAAAGGCGCCCACCAGTATCATCCCTTCCAGGGAGATCTGGAACACACCGGCGCGTTCACAGATCATCCCACCGATGGCTGCCAGCAAAACCGGAACGAGGGCTCGCATCACCGAGGCCCAGAGGGAAGCGTCGACCACTTGCTCCAGCATTAGACCTCCCCCACATGTGCTTGATCGACATCAGACTCACCACGTAGCGTCGCCGGTCCCACCCTGTCGAGCCGATCGCGTCTCCAGCGGATGGCGAGCCGACTGACCACTGCCACGATGACCAAGGCCTGGATGACCTCGGCGAGTTGCCAGGAGACGTCGGTGTGTCTCTCCATGGCGAAACCGCCGATCTGCAACCCCGCGAAGAACAGACCCGCCACCAAGATGGGCACCGGGCGGTTGAAAGCCAACAGGGCAACCATGAGACCGGTCCAGGCAAAGCCCGTCTGAGACAGCATGTCGGCATCGACGTATCGGAAGGTCTCCCCGACTACCAGGTGGGTGCCAACCAGACCGCCGATGGCACCTGCCGCAGCCATGATGACCAAGGTGTGTCGCCGGACGTCGACCCCTCCGTAACGGGCGAAGGGTCCCGAGATGCCCGCCATCTTGGTCTCATACCCGAAGATCGACCGACCGAATAGGTAGCTCAAGAAGACGACGAGACCCAGAACGAACAGCAGAGAGATGCTCACCCCACCACCCAGCATCTCAATCTTGGGTATGCGGGCCGTCTCCGGCACGGCAACCGTCGAGGCGAATGCGGCTCCCTCCTCGCCGAAGGGGTAGCGAACCAGATAACTGTTCAAGGAACGGGCGACATAGTTGAGGAGAAGGCTGGTGATGAGGAGCGGTACCTGCAGTTCCGTCTGTCCCAGAGCGGGCAGCAAAGCCCACAATCCTCCTACGACCGCTCCGACTACCAGTGCCAGCGGGACCACCAAGAGTCCGGGACCGGGGACGAGGATGGTGGTCATGGTCCCCGCTAGGGCGCCCACGAGCATCTGGCCCTCGCCGCCCAGGTTGAGTATCCCGGCCCGGAAGCACAGGGAAAAAGCCAGGGCCATTCCGACGATGGGTATCGATCTGCCCAACGTCGCCCGCAGTCCGCTACCGGTGAAACCGCCCAACAACATCTCCGAGAAGGCGATGAACGGCGCCCCACCGGTGAGTGCGATCACGACGCCGCTGACACCGAATGCGAGGACGAGCGCCAGTGTCACCGGATGACCCAACAATGCCGGGAGGCGTTGTCGGAGTGACTCAACCACCGCCCGAGGCTCCTGTCATGTGCAGCCCGATCTCGGCTTCGTCGACATCCGGTGGCAGTTCTGCCACGATCCGCCCCTCATACATCACAAGTATGCGTGTCGCCAGATCCTGGATCTCGGTCAACTCCGCCGATACCAGGAGGATTGCGCGCCCCCGGTTCCGAGCGGCCAACAATTCGGTGTGGATGAACTCGATGGCGCCGATGTCGACACCACGGGTTGGCTGCTGGGCGATGACGAGTGGCGAGTCATGGCTCATCTCCCGGGCCAGGATCACTCGCTGCAGGTTCCCTCCGGAGAGGGTCCCCGCCACCACCCCTGAGTCGGACACCCTGATGTCGTAGTCATCGGTAAGTGTCTCGGCATGGTGGTCAACGGCTTCCCCGTCGAACCAGCGCCCCTTTCTCAAACTCTGCTCCTCTTGGTACCCCATGAGCAGGTTCTCCGCGACCGAGGCGGCCGCGGCGGTCCCTACCCGGTGTCGATCCTCGGGTATGTACGACAATCCGATCGAGCGTCGTGATTCGACGTCTGAATGGGTGATGTCGTGTCCTTGTAGTCGGATCGTCCCGGAGGCGACGGGTCGCAGTCCGGCGATGCTCTCCACGAGCTCACTCTGTCCGTTGCCCGCCACCGCGGCGACACCCACGACCTCACCGGCCCGGACTCCGAAGGAGACATCGGCAACCGCCATCAGACCGTGGCGCCCCTCGACATGCAGCGAGTCGACCTCGAGGACCAGCTCACCATCGCCAACACCGGGGGTTGCCGTGACAGGCTTGAGGTCGCGCCCGGTCATATGGCGCGAGATCTCCTCAGGTGTCGTGGTCTCGGGGTCCAGATCACTCACTACTTTGCCGTCGCGCAGCACCGTGATCCTGTCGGCCACTGCCATCACCTCAGCCAACTTGTGGGTTATGAAGACGATGGTGCGACCCGAGTCCCGGAGTCGACGCATCACCTCGAACAATCGGTCCCGCTCCTGTGGCGTGAGAACAGCAGTGGGTTCGTCGAGGATCAACACCGAAGCCTCCCGATAGAGCGCCTTTAGGATCTCCACGCGTTGCAGGACGCCGACCGACAGATCTTCTACCCTGGCCCGAGGGTCAACTTCGAGACCGTACGACTCGGCGAGCTCCTCCACCTTCCGATTGGCCGCCTTGCGATCGATCCATCCGAGTCGGGTCGGTTCGCTCCGAAAGACCACATTCTCCGCCACTGTCAGGCTGGGGAACAGCTTGAACTCCTGATGGACCATTCCCAAACCCAATTCGATGGCGTGTAGCGGGGAAGCGATCGTCGTGGGTTGGCCGCGCACGAAGATGTCGCCCTTGTCTGGTTGAAGCAACCCGTACAGCAGGGACATGAGCGTGGTCTTGCCCGCCCCGTTCTCCCCAACGATGCAGTGAAGCACACCACTTTCGATGTCGAGGTTCACCCCATTGCAAGCGACAACTCCGGGGAATCGTTTTGTGATCCCCCGGAGCTCGAACTCGGTCACAGCCTGTCAGCCCCCAGTGAGCGGGTCGGGAACCTCGATCTCCCCAGCGATTATGCCCTCTGCTGCCTCCCGAACCTGATCCACGATGGCGGGGTGATCAGCAATCAGGCACTCCGAGTCGGCGAGTTCGTCCTCCTGCAGGGCCATCACGCCAACACCGCCTTCGGCCAGACCCACCGACGTGAATGGCTCGGCTTCACCCTTCAGCACCAGATCGATGACCGTCTCCACGGCCACATCGACGTGCTTTAGGTTGTTGTCGAGGATCACGTCCGGCGCCACCGGGCAGTTGTTCACATCGGTTCCGTAGGTGAAGAAGCCCTCCTCCTGCGCTGCTTCGAAAACGCCAACGTCGGAGCCGGCGCCGACCGAGAAGATGTGGTCGAGATCCTGGGCGGCCAAGGACAACGCCTGTTCTTTCGCACGGGCCGGGTCGGCGAATGGGTTGTCGCCACCGATCACCACCTGGGTGTCAGGCTCGAGGTTGTCATTCACCGACTGTGCTCCCAGATAGAAGCTGTCCGACCAACGATGGAAGAACGGGATGTCGACGGCGATCACCGATCCGATCTTGTTGGTCTCGGTGAGATTCCCCGCCATGATGCCCAGGAGGTAGGCACCCTCGTGCTCTCGGAAACCGACGCAATAGAGGTTGGGAGCGGGTTCCTCGGGACAATCGTCGACGAGTACGAAGTTCTGTTCAGGGTTGGCTTCGGCGAACTCCTGGCCGAGGTCGGTGAGCTGGAAGGTGGTAAGCACGATGACGTCCGGTGCCTCGGCAACCGCCGCTTCGATGTTGGCCCGGCTGCTGGAGGGGTCGGATGACTCGAAGGTCTCCATGGTGCCACCCATTCGGTCGGCAACCGTCTGGGTGCCCACCTCGCCCATTTCGAGGAACTCGTTCTCCCCGATGGGGTTGGGGGTCACGTAGATGAAACGCGGTCCGTCACCGTCTGCCTCCGCTTCGCCGTCGTCGACCTCGGTTTCTCCCGTCGCCCCGGTTGTGGGGGTCTCTTCGGTCTGCGCGGCTGTGGTAGGCGTTGCCTCGTCGTCATCCCCGGACGTTTCGCCGTCTCCCTCCGCACATGCGGCAACCACCAGGACGAGACTGATGATGAGCATTAAAAACCTCTGTGAAATCACATGTCCCTCCGGGAGAGTCCTTGGTTCTTGGCCAGTAGGCGATGGAGGGTAGCATCCCCCCAGGATGGGACTCAGATACCGGGTTGATCACCTCATCACCATGAAAGACGAAGCGACTGTGGTCGACCGAGGGGTGGTGGACATCGCCGCCGGACGCGTCGTGTGGTCTGGTCCGGAGACCGAAGCTCCTCCCAACGACGGTCCCGAGGAGAAGCTTTCGGGGCTTCTTATCCCGGGACTGGTCAACACCCACTCCCATAACGCCATGGTTCTGTTTCGGGGTGCTGGCGAAGGGCTCCCTGTGGACCGTTGGCTGACCGAGCTGATATGGCCCCGCGAGGGATTCCTCACACCCGAGGATGTGTGGTGGGGAATGACTCTTGGAGCCGCGGAACTCCTGGCCAACGGAGTGACCACCACCCACGACATGTACTTCTTTCCAGAATCCGGGGCCGAAGCCGGGGCAAACGCAGGGCTGCGGACCATCGTCACCCCACCCCTTCTCACCGGGGAGAACCTCACCAGATTCGGAACGTGGGAAGAGCAGTTGGATCAAATGGCATCTCTGGCAGACACCTACCGCAACCATGATCTGGTCACGGTGGGTTTGGGGCCGCACTCCGCCTACGCCGTCCCGGAGGAGCCGTTGCGCGCAGTGGCCGAGCTGGCCAGAAACAAGAGTCTGCACATCCACCTCCATGTTGCCGAGGCAGAACACGAGGGAGACACCATCCAGGAACGAACCGGGATGACGGTCCCCCGCTACCTGGAGGCGATAGGGATATTGGACTCAAGAACCGTCGCCGCCCATGGGGTATGGCTCACCAGCGATGACATCGCACTCTTCTCCGAACATGAAGTCGGTGTCACCCACTCACCGATGTCCAACGGCAAACACGCCTCCGGGATGGCGCCGGTGATCGAGCTGCGATCTTCGGGGGTGCCGGTGGGGATCGCCACCGATGGCCCCTCCTCCCACGATCGTCTCGATCTGTTCGAGGAAATGCGGGCGGCCATCCGGTATGCCCGACTGCGAACCGGCAGAGCCGATGCCATGGCTGCTACCGACGCACTGACGATGGCCACCCGTGAGGCCGGGCGGGTCCTGGGCCGGGACGATCTGGGCCACCTGGGCGAGGGAGCCCGCGCCGACATGGTGCTGATCGACACAGCAACTCTGGGACCGATAGTGGAACCGGACGATCTCATCACCCATCTCGTCTACTCGGGCTCGCCAGACCTGGTGGAGTCGGTTTGGGTTGAGGGCCGCCAGGTGGTCAACTCGGGCATTCCCACCCTGGTTGATGTAGAGAAGGCCCGACGTGAGGTGGCCGACCGGGCACGTCGTCTGGCAGAGAGCATCTAGGAGGAACCAAGTGGAGAACCGTTGGGACGACACACTCGAGTTCGACGATCCCGTCGAGGAGTGCGTCTACGGTTCGAGGTTGATCGGGTCCGATCCCGATCTGGTGCTGCACGGAGGAGGAAACACCTCGGTCAAGGCGATCTGGCGCGACTACACGGGTGAGGATGTCGATGCCCTGTATGTCAAAGGAAGTGGCTGGGACCTGGCCCATCTGGAGGCGCCGGGGCTCACACCCCTACCGCTGGCCCGTCTCCATGACCTCCTGGAACTGGACGCCCTGGCCGATCCCGACATGGTGGCGGCACTATCGGCAGCCCGTCTCAACCCATCCTCGCCCCAACCCTCGATAGAGACCCTCCTCCACGCACGCATCCCGTACCGGGCTGTTCAGCACAGTCACGCCGACGTGATCGTCAACCTCACCAACCTTGAGAACGGATCGGAGGTCGTCGAGGAAGCCTTCGGTCCTGATATCTTCATCGTTCCCTATGTCATGCCAGGTTTCGATCTCGCCAAGAAGGTGGCCCAATCATGGTCGGATGAGACCGACGAGAACACGGTCGGGATGGTGCTGATGAACCACGGCCTTTTCACCTTTGGCGACACCACCCGGGAGGCATACGCCCGCCACATCGACCTGATTACCAGGGCCGAGAGGTTCCTGGAACAGCGCGCTCCACTCCTCTCTCCTCCACCGAAATCATTGGGCGATATCGATCCGATCGTTATCGCGGATTTGCGACATGACATCTCCCGGGCTGCCGGCTCACCAATGATCCTGACCCGGCATCGCGGCGAAGTCGTTTCGCGTTTCGTCTCCAGACCCGATCTGGAATCTCTCGCTGGCAGGGGACCCCTCACCCCCGACCACATCATCCGCACCAAGCGGGTACCGATGGTGGGTCGGGACGTGGACTCCTATGTCGGTGCTTATACGGGGTATTTCGCGGATAATCGTGCCGAGGCTGACGAGGAACTGACGATGCTCGACCCCGCGCCCCGGGTGGTACTGGATCCTGAGCTGGGGATGCTGACCGCTGGCCGCTCTATCAAGGAGGCGACGATCTCTGCCGACATCTACCACCACTCCATCCCGGTCATGGAACGGGCGGAGGACCACCTCGGGGGTTACAGGGCACTGGATGAAGCCAACCTATTCGATGTGGAGTATTGGGATCTGGAGCAGGCCAAGCTGCGACGAGGGGGTAGCCCACCACCCATGAGTGGGCAGGTAGCGGTTGTGACCGGTGCTGCCTCCGGTATCGGTCGGGCCTGTGTGTCCGAATTGCTCGATCGTGGTGCAGCCGTAGTGGGGGTGGATGTCTCCGAAAAGGTTCCTTCTGTGTTCGACAATCCAGCCTTCCTCGGGGTGGAGGCCGACGTCACAGATCAAACCGCCATGACCGAGGGACTCCGCATGGGAGTAGAGCGGTTCGGTGGTGTTGATCTTGCCGTGCTGGCCGCCGGTGTCTTCGGCTCTTCGAGTCCCGTGGCTGAGCTCGACCCGGTCGAGTGGCGCCGCATCCAGGAGGTGAACGTCGAATCCGCCGTCACCATGCTGCGTCTGCTCCATCCGTTGCTTGTGCGTTCCCCTGCTGCTCCGGCCGTGACGATGATTGCCTCCAAGAACGTGCCGGCACCCGGTAAAGGTGCCGCCGCCTACTCCACCTCCAAGGCTGCTCTCACTCAGCTCAGCCGGGTCACCGCCCTGGAGTGGGCAGACCATGGGATCCGGGTCAATATGGTCCACCCCGATGCCGTCTTCGACACTGGTCTCTGGACTCCAGAACTGCTGGCGGAACGGGCAGAGAAGTACGGGATGAGTGTGGACGAGTACAAGCGTCGCAACCTGCTCTCCACCGAGGTCACCTCCGAAACGGTGGCGGGTGTGGTGGTGGAATTGTTGAGCGACCGGTTCTCTGCCACCACGGGAGCCCAGATACCCATCGACGGAGGGTCGGAGAGGGTGATCTGATGGAGACTCCCAATATCGACCTTCCCATCATCGGAGTGCACTCCCGGGACCTGCCGGAAGCAATGGTGGTGGTGGGCGACCCTATCCGGGCCGAGAAGGCCGCCGAGATGCTGGACGACGTCCATCTGCTGGCACGGAATCGAGAGTATGTCTCCTATGTCGGAAGCTATGAGGGTGCTTCCGTCGGGGTCATCTCCCATGGTGTGGGCTCCCCCGGAGCTGCCATCTGTTTCGAGGAGTTATTCCGGGGCGGGGTCAAGAGGGTCGTGAGGGCCGGGACCGCCGGGGGTATGCAGCCGGAGGTGCAGGACGGGGACCTGGTGATCGCAACCGGAGCTGTCCGAACCGACGGCTACACCCAGGGCATCGTCCCCGAAGGGTTTCCGGCGGTGGCCGATCGAGGATTGACCACCGCCCTGGTGGACGCAGCGGCGGAAACTCACGAGGGCATCGTGCTGACTTCCGCCGTGTTCTACCCACAGCAGGTCATCGGGTCCGACCTTGAGCTCTGGCAACGCTCCGGGGTGATGGCAGTGGAGATGGAGGCTGCCGCCCTGTTTGTGCTTGCCTCCCTCCATGGAGTTGCAGCCGGTGCCATCTTCGCCATCGATGGCAACCCCCTGGACGACGACGATTCCGACATGTCCGGATACGACCCCGACCGAGATGTCGTTCACCAAGCGGTAGACCGCGCCCTCCACGCCGCATTCGCCGCGGTGACTGTGTGAGCTCGGTCGCCCTCCCCACCACCTCGATGAGGCTAAAACGCGAGGAAGCGGGCCGGGTTCTCCACGAAAAGTGCATGGTGGATGTCGGGGTCGAAGTGGTCGCTGATGGTTTTGACGAGATGGGCCAGACCCGGCGAACCGCCCAGCTCGGCCCACAAGGTGCGACGGGCGCCGTCGGTGCCCACCATGAGCTGGGACAGATAACCCCCCTCGATCATCTCGCCGAGCAGTTGGATGGTGCTGCCATCTGGGTCTTGGCGAAGGATCTGGTCGTACTCGAGGTTGACTCCCGTGTCGAGGAGGTCGCGGTGATATCGCGGGTCGGTCACCTTGTCAGTGTGGGAGAGAACAACCCGAGAGGGTTCGACACCTTCCGACACCAGCGTCTTCACCTGGGCGGGACCGCCTCTCCCCTCCTCACAGTGGGTAATGATGGGACACCCGGTTTCAAGATGTGCGCTAGCCACTGCTTCGATCAGACGCTCCTCGGCGGCATCGGGAGTGTCCCCCATCGTCGCCATCTTGAGTATCCCGGCACGGTGTGCGGTGCGCGCACCACCGGGCCGGTGTAGTCGAAGTGGTCGATGCCGCCTGTGATGTCGGCGATAAACAGTTCCGCAAGTGCGTCGGCGGAGGCTTCAAACACCCACGGCGCCCCGGCGTAATACTTAGGAGTGTGGAGACCGGTGGCGGCGATCACCGAAACACCAGTACGACGACTCACCTCGGCGAGTTTCAGCACATTGCGACCGGAGGCACAGGGCATGGCGTCGACCATCGCCCTCACACCGGCGTCGGCACACCGTGCCACCTCCCCCACCGCCTCATCGACCGACGGTAACGAGATGTGGGGGAAGCGATCCGCCACCAGGGGGTGGTCGATGATGAGGTGCTCGTGTAGATAGGTGACACCGAGCTGGTCGGGCTCGATATCGCCGAGAACCGTGCGGATGGAAGTCATTGCCCCAGCAGCGAAGGACAAGATCGACGGTGCGGAATCGTGCACTGAGCGCGCATTACCACAACGTCGACCATGCGTTCACTCACAGCTCCAGTATCGCTCCGTCAGAGCGGAGATGGTCGCGAACTGTATCGGCCGACACCGATCGCACCGAACCGTCGCCGGATGACGCTAGTGCCGCCGCGCTGCCGACCGCTTGGCCCATCGCCATGCATTGGGCCATGGAGCGGATGGAGGCATGAGCGTCGTGGGTAGCCGAGAAGCAGCGACCGGCCACCAGGGTGTTGGCGCTGTCTCGCACCACCAGTGTGGAAAGGGGGATCCCCACCGCCTTGCCGTCGGGGAGGTATGCCCAGGTGGTGCCGGTGGCTTCGCCCGTGGTTTCACCATGGTGGTCCTCGATGGGAGCGCCACAGAGTGCGATCTGGTCGTCGTACTGGGTGGCGGCCAACACCTCAGCACCGGTGATGCGGTGATCTCCATACACGCGTCGCGTCTCCCGCACACCCACCTGGGTTCCCAAGGCCACCAGGTCCGCTTCGCCGTATCCCGGCACCCGGTCCTTTAAGAAGCGGGCGTACTCGAGAGCTTGGCGACGACCCTCCATTTCGGCTCGGGTGAGGACGTCGGGATCCGTTGCGTTCACGAGGGTGCCGTCATCGTCGCGGGAGACATGCTCGATACGGGTCATGACGGTGGCCATCATGTCCCCGATTGGTGTGATGTGGTCGGAGCCCTCCCGGCGGGGCAGGTCGTAGTCACCCGATTCGGCTGCTTCTCCCATAAGGTGATGCAACTCGTCCTTGCCGATGCTCCGACGCCGTTCCATATTGACGTTGGTCATCCGGAAGGTGGTGGTGAGAGTTTGGGCGGGTGCCAGGTCACCGGCAAGCTCATACCCAAACCCGGCGTGGTGGCAGACATCGGCATCACCGCTGGTATCGATGACCACCGATGCCGAGACCGTCCGCAGACCCGCTTTGGTGGCGACGAGCAGATCGGTGATGCGACCGTCATCGACGGTGACGTCTTGGACGAAGGCATGGAGGAGTATCTGGGCACCGGCCTCGACGACGAGGCGCTCCCACACCACCTTGAGATGCTCAGCTAGATAGGTGACCCCGGTACCGGCGCCGTAGGTATTGGGACGTTCCAGGACGTCGCCGAGGCGACGGAGACCGGACACGACATCGTCGGGTACACCACCCACCACCTTGATGGACCTCTCCCCCGGGGTGTAGAAGCCGTAGAAGGTGTCGAGCACCGCGGTGGAGACACCACCGAGGAAGGGGAGTTTCTCGATGAGGAGAACCGACGCCCCCAGTCGGGCCGCGGTGATGGCGGCGGTGGACCCCGCCGAGCCGGACCCGACTACAACTACGTCGAAATGCCCATAACTCTCGATCACACGATGTAGGGCGCCAACACGTCGCGGGCGAGGATGAACCCGCGCTTCACCAACTCGTCAGTTTCCTCGAAGTCACGATCCTCGTGCTCGATGATGATGTGCCCCTGGTAGCCAACCCGGTACAGAGTACGGAAGAGGATGGCCCAGTCCACATCGCCAAGACCGGGAAGACGGGGAATCTGCCACCCCATTCCCGCCGATAGGACACCATGCTGATAGAGACCCTCCCGGTCGATCATGACGTCCTTGGCCTGGACGTGATAAATGCGCGAGCCGAACTCGGTCACGGCCCTCTCGATGTCGATCATCAGCCACACAAGATGGGACGGATCGAAGTTGAGCCCGACCGTTTCCCCGAACTCCTCGAACATCGTGCGCCACATCGCCGGGCTGTAGGCGAGGTTGTGTCCCGACGGCCACTCATCGTTGGAGAAGATCATCGGGCAGTTCTCGATGGCGATAAGGATGTCGCTGTCCCGGGCATGGGCGACGATATCGGCCCACACGGTCTTGGCGTCCTCCCAGTTGTCGGCCTGGGTCTTGTTGTGATCGGCCCCGATGAAGGTGTTCACCACCGGCAGACCCATGAGAGAAGCAGCCGTGATCACCTTCATCAAATGCTCCTTGACCTCGGTGCGATGCTCGGGATCGGGGTGGAGCAGATTGGGGTAGTAGCCAAGCCCCGAAATCTCCAGACCCTTGTCGGTTATCTCACCGACGAAATCGTCGGCGCGGTCCTTGGTCATGTCGTTGACATCGACGTGGCTGGTGCCCGCATAGCGACGTGTCTCGCCCTGGGCAGCCGGCCAAGCCGCTATCTCCAATGACGCAAAGTCTTTATCGACCGCCCAGTCGGCCACCTCACCGATGGGGGTGGTGGGGAACGGCGCGGTGAGGAACCCGAGTTTCATACTCACATCTCCTTTTTAGTGCCCCCCAGCGTAAATACGCTGGGGTTTCAACGGCCAGCGACGCCGCTTGCTGCGTCCTCGCCCTCGACGCACCGCAACGGGAGCGCCTTCGTCCTGCGTCCTTGCCATCGACGCCGCTGCCTCGCCGAAACACGCGACCGTATTTACGCTGGAGAGCACAGTTGTCAACGGTTGACTGATACCCACGCGCCCGAGTCCGAGCTCGCCGCCACCGCCTCGGTGACGCAGACGGCATCGTGCCCGTCGGCGAAGGTCGGGTAGGCGGGCTGATCGGAGGGCGCCCCCGCAGCCACATCCTCGTAGACCTGCGAGAACAGGGCGCGGAATGTGTCTGCGAAGCCCTCGACATGACCTGCGGGCAGGTTGGCCAATGTGCTGGCTTCCTCCGCCATGGCCCCCGGTTCGCGGGCCATGATCTCATTCGGTCGTCCTCGGTGACCGATCCAGAGCGCATCGGGATCCTCGGATTTCCATCTCAGGGCAGATTCGGATCCGTCCACCTCGAGCTGCACCCGGTTTTTGTGTCCCGCGGCCACCTGCGACACCGTTACCTGACCTCGGGTTCCGTCCTCGAACCGCAACATGATCGAGGCGGCATCGTCAGACGTCATCTCCTCGGTGACCAGATCGGTGTCAACGGTAACGGTGGCGAAGCTCTCCACAGGCCCGGATGGATGAGTACGGGTGGGAACAAAGGTGTGGAGTTCGGCCATCACCTCGGTGACCCGGCGCCCAGTGACGAAGCGGGCCAGATCGAGCCAATGGGATCCGATGTCGGCCACCGCCCTCAATGCCCCCGCCTTCTCTGCCTCCAGCCGCCAGTTCCAATCTGTCTCTTCGAGAAGCCAGTCCTGCAGATACTCCCCGTGGACGAAATGCGGCTCCCCGATCTTGCCCTGGCTGACCAGCGCTGCCATCTGATGCACGAGCGGATAGAAGCGTATGTTGAAGCACACCGCATTGACTACACCGCCTGCCGTGGCGGCACCGACCAACTCCTCTGTCTCGATCGAATTCACCCCCAGTGGCTTCTCACACACCAAGTGCTTGCCGGCCTCCAGGACAGCGAGCGCTTGGCTGTGATGGGCGTGATTGGGACTGGCAATGTGAACCACGTCAACGGACGGATCCGTCACACACTCGTCGAGACTCTGATAGATCCGTGGGAGATTGCTCTCCCTGGCCTTCTCCGCCGCCCGTTCCGGACTCGATCCCACCACGCCGATCACATCAACACCCAGACGTCTCAGAGCTTCGACGTGGGCCAACCCGATGAACCCGGTACCCACGACCGCACTCTTGATCTCAGTTAGCACTCTTGATCTCAGTTAGATAGTGCATCGCTGTGATATTCCCCATCGCCACGGGTGAGTTCAGGATAGTTGTAGACATCGCCGGTACATGCGAATCCCATCACGAGACGGTGACGCATCCCTCTAAAGAAGAAACTGCTACCACGACGGCAAACGATTACTACTGTGCACTCGACAAGAACCAATCCGGGTGACAGACTACGTCTCAGGCTTGGAGAACCACAGGAGGAACAAAGTATGACCAAAACAGGGTTAGGAAAGATCGCACTCTTGACGGTGTTGATGATGATCGTCACTGCCTGCGGTGGTGGCTCCGAGCCTACGGACACGACCGCAGCCGAGACTGACACCACAGGAGCCTCCGCTGACACAACCGCAGCCGCCGCCGACACCACTGCAGCCGGGACCGACACGACCGCGGCCGGGACCGACACCACCGCAGCCGCCGCCGACACCACCGCAGCCGGGACCGACACCTCGGCGGCAGCGGCGGGCAGCTACCGGATCGGCTATTCGAACGGTGGAGGCGTGGGTAACGGATTCCGAGAGGAGCAGGTCTGCACGGCCCAAGCTGAGGCACTCGCCTCTGGTCAAGTATCCGAGCTGATCACGATCCATCGCAACACGGACGCGGCCGGTCAGCTTTCTGACATCCGTGACCTGATCGCGGCCGATGTCGACGCCATCGTGTTCAACCCGAATGACCCCGAAGCTCTCAATCCGGCTCTCGACGAGGCCAACGCCGCAGGCATCAGCACGGTCTCAGTTGACGCATTCGTCACCCACGAAGACACCTACAACCTATACAACAACCAGATCCAGTACGCCTACATGGGTGCAACCTGGCTCTTCGAGCACCTCGGCGGAGAAGGTGTGGTCTATTACATGCGAGGACTGGCGGGCTCTCCTGCCGACACCGATCGCCATACGGGCTTCAACATGGCGCTCGAGGAGTATCCGGGCATCGAGGTGGTACCCGGCCCCGAGGGCGTAGCCACCGGATGGGACCCCGCTACAACCACGCAACTCATCAACGAGTTCATCGCCAGCGGCCAGTACGAGGGAATCGACGCCATCTGGACATCCGGGATGGACTCTCAGGTTGTGGATGCGATCAAGGGCGCCAATCTCGAGTTCGTCCCGATCGTGGGTGCGGACCTCGGCGCCTTCGTCAACCAGCTCCTCGACGAGGAGAACTTCGCCGGTCTCGAGGGTGCAGCCGTGACCAACACGGCAGCCGTCGGTGGCGCCGGTGTCAACCTCGCCATCAAGCTGCTCAGCGGGGAGACGGTTGAGACCGACCCCGATGCCGAACGCCCCAACACGGTCTTGTTGGACCCGGTTCTGGCCGACAACACATCCGAAGAGGGTCGTCAGTTGCTCGAGTCATGGCAGGTCGATGGTCTGGACCCGCTGTGGCCGCTCGGTCTCCAGATCGAGGGTTGGACGAGTTACACACCGGAGCAGGCGATCTCCTGCGAAGGTCCCGGCGCCTGATCTGAAACGATATGTAGTGGGGTGCCGGCTCATCCGGCACCCCACCATTGCCGCCCCATGAGAACAACTACCACCGACTTCCTGCTCGAAGCCGACGGCATCTCCAAGCGCTACGGGACGGTCGTGGCATTGAGCTCTGCATCCCTCCGGGTTCGCAAGGGAGAGGTGCACGCCTTGATGGGAGCTAACGGAGCGGGCAAGAGCACCCTGGTAAAGATCCTCACCGGAGCAGTGCGACCCAATGCCGGAACGATCTCCCTCAATGGCGGTCAACGCACGGCGCATTCTCCGGCAGAGGCCCGTCGTGGTGGCCTGGTGTCGGTATATCAGGAGCCATCCTTGATACCCGACCTCGATCTTCAGTCGAATCTGCGACTCACCGAAACCCCAGTCGAGCCGTTCCTCCATTGGATCGAGGAGCTTGGTCTGGCGAAACTGGACCTGTCGACCCCCGCTGGAAACCTCCCTCTTGCCTCGCAGCGCATAATCGACCTCGCCCGCGCTCTTGCCATCGAACCCGAGGTCTTGATGCTGGACGAGATCACGGCAGCACTGCCGGCCAACCTGACCGAGGGCGTTCTTGATTTCCTCAGTCGTCAACGGGGTGGCGATCGGAGTGTGATCTTCATTTCGCACCGAATGACCGAGATCGCATCCGTGTGTGATCGTGCCACCGTGCTGCGGGAGGGGAAGACGGTCGGTGTGGTGGACGTGGATGAGAGTTCAGCCCAGAGAATCGTGGAGCTCATGCTGGGTGAAGTGGTAGAAAGGCAATCCGAGCTTGCCCACCAGCCAATCGACCCTCGAAGCCGCGAGGAGGCCCCGCGTCTCACCACCCGTAACCTCCAGTTGAATACCCGTCTGACGGACGTATCGTTCGATCTCTACCCAGGCGAGGTTCTGGGTGTCGTGGCGCTGGAGGGGCAGGGTCAGGATGAGCTTTTCAATGTCCTCTCCGGTTGGGAGCGGCCGGACGGCGGCGAACTGCTAGTCGATGGTCGACCCGTTTCCTTTCGTCACCCGGCAGATGCGATTCGGGCCGGCCTGGTATACGTTCCGGCCGACCGGGCCGAAGCGCTGTTGATGCAACGATCGGTACCCGAAAACATCGCCTTGCCGTTCAGCAGTCGATTCAGAAGGTGGGGCCGAATCCGTCGGAGGCAGGAACGAGACAAGGTGAACGCGGCCATCGACCGGCTTCAGGTCGACACCAGGGCGCAGGGCGAGGTGCGCCGGCTTTCGGGCGGTAACCAACAGAAGGTGACGATTGCTCGATGGGTGGCAGGTGGAGTAGAGACGCTCCTATGTTTCGACCCGACTCGGGGAATCGACATTCGGACAAAACAGCAGATCTACGTGCTCCTGCGCGATCTAGCCGAGGCTGGGTCCTCGATCTTGCTTTACACGTCGGAGCTGAGCGAGATCCAGCTCGTCTGTGACCGCGCCATCGTGATCTTCGGCGGCCAGGTAGTTGGCGAGTTGGCCGCCAAGGGTGCCGACGAGGCCGCTCTATTGCGGGCCGCCCACAACATCGGGTCGGCTACTCCACCGTCGGTGATGGCGCCGCCCGAGGACCGGAAGTCGTGACCACCGCGGTCGCTTCGAAACCAAGAAAAAGCGGATGGTTGGGCGAGTTGGGACGCGCCTTACGTCGGGGTGGCTGGACGATCGGCCTACTCGGCATCCTCGCCGCCCTCCTCGTGATCACGAAGATCATCCAGCCCACTTTTGGTGCCACCGGTCTCCAGGGATTGGCCATCTCGATCCTCCCATTGGCTCTGGCGTCCGTCGCCCAGGCCGTCGTGGTAATCGGACGAGGACTCGACCTATCGATTGGCTCCATGATGGCCCTTATCAGCGTGGTCGCGGCCACACTGATGGATGAGCGGAGCGAAGGGTTCGCCATTCTCGTCGTACTAGGCGTCCTCCTGCTCGGCCTCGTCCTCGGCGCCATCAACGGGGCCCTGGTCGTGATCACCCGGGTCCCGTACATAGTCGTCACCCTGGCGATGCTCTTCGTCTGGGGGGGCTGCGCCCTCTTGGTATTGGGCACACCCGGTGGTGGGTCCGCTGAATGGCTGCGGAACCTGACGTTGGGGCCGCTCGGGTCGGACTGGATTCCCAAGGCTGGTGTCGTCCTACTCGTCCTCGTAGCCGTCATCTGGCTTCCGATAAGACGGTCGAAACTCGGTCTTTCCATCTATGCGATCGGCAGCGATCCCCTTGCGGCGTTTCGTAGCGGCGTCTCGGTGGGACGCACCAAGATCTTCGCCTACATGATCGCGGGCCTCTTCTCGGCTCTCGCCGGTCTCAGCCTCACCGCCGCCACCGGCATCGCCACCCCGGTTCCGGGACCCTACACATTGATGAGTGTCGCCGCCATCGTCCTCGGAGGGGTGAATCTCGCCGGAGGGAAGGGGGGCGTTTTCGGTCCGATCGTTGCCGTCGTCATCCTCGACCTGCTCCGCACCATGATGACCTTCCTGAATGTCAACACCAATCTGGCAACGGTCGTGCAGGGTGCCATCCTGGTGGGGGTTGTGATGGTGGGCAGCCTCATCCAATACCGAAAGCGCCGATCGTGAGTAATACGGCGACGACGACAGAGATGCGGAGATCGTGGCTATCGCCCCGGCGTTGGGGGACCATGTTCCGGGAGCGGCCGATAGTTCCACTCCTGGGAATTCTTGCCATCCTGGTTGTCGTCAGCGAGTTGGTCCGCCCGGGAATCGTAAGTCCGAGCTGGGCCGGGGTGATGGTCCGGGCCTCGATCCCGCTCGCCATCATCGCGGGCAGTCAGACCATCACGATGCTCACAGGTGGCATCGACCTTTCGGTGGGAGCGGTGGCGTCGATGTCCGGTTTTCTGGTTGCGACACTGGTGGGTGGACCGGGGCTCGGGGTGGGAATCCTCGTGGCATTGGCCGCGGCCGCCGCAGCCGGTCTGATCTCAGGAATCGGAGTTGGCGTATTCCGGGTCCATCCGCTGATCATGACCCTGGGCATGAGCCTCGTGGTTCTGGGTCTCGCCAACGTATGGCAGATCGAGATGGTTCAGACCGGAGCCGGCGTCCCGCCCGAATTCCGCCAACTGGGGTCCAACATGTTCCTCGGCATCATTCCGCTCAGCCTCATCGTGTTCATACCGCTGGCAGCCCTGGTCCTGTGGTGCTTGAACCGAACCGGATACGGTCGTCTCGTGTATGCCATCGGAGACAACCCCGTGGCATCCCGCCTGGCCGGTGTCAAGTCCTGGCAGGTGCTGATCGTGCTCTATGTGACCTCGGCGGTGCTGGCGGGTGTGGCCGGGTTCCTCTATTCGGGGCTCACCAACGTTGCGAGCGTGACCCTGGTCGAGTCGGATCTGCTCCCGTCCGTGGCGGCGGCGGTGATCGGCGGCACCTCGATTCTGGGTGGTCGCGGTGGATACGGCGGCACCATCATCGGAGCTCTCATCCTCACCGTGATCTCTTCGATCCTGAGCTCATTGGGGTATCCGGAGGCTCTCCGTCAGATCTTGTTCGGAGCCATCATCGTGATCGTGGCCGCTGCCTATGCCCGGATCACGATCGAGTCCTGAGTGCTCTAAGGGATCACTCGAGACTACGGCCGGCGGGTATCTGATAGATGTGACTCCAGGGTCGCGCCTGTTCGAAGGCTGCGCTGGCCCGGAGGACATCGACGTCGGCGTGGCGACGACCGATGATCTGCATCCCCACGGGCATGCCATCGGACAGACCCGCAGGCACCGACGCGGCCGGATGACCGGTCAGGTTCGTGAAGTATGTCATGCACCACCCGATGACCGGGTCTACCTCGACCCCGTCGATGACCGACGGGCCCCGGGTTTCGCCCGTCGTCTCGTTGGTGGGCGGCATACAGGCGAGGGTGGGCGACACCAACAGTCGATGGTCGCCGAGTACTTTCTGGAGTGAGTCGAAGACCTGGGTGCGCTTCGAGTTGTCGTTGTAATAATCCATGACCGACATCTCCGCCACGTGGTCGTACCAGCGGAGAAACTCGGGTGGGAGGTCGTTGCGATGCTCACCCATGATGTCGAGGCCCTGTTGTTTGAGATTGGCGAAGGCATCGAGACTCAACGGCATGATCAACCGACACCACAGATCCGCCAGTTCCCGCTGGTCGAGGTCCAGGTCGATGTCAACCTCGGTTACCTCGGCACCACACTCTTCGAACACATGTACCGCTTCGTCGACGACTTTGCGGACAGCCGCCGACACGGGGTAAACACCGAGATCGGGGGAGTATGCGATCTTCCAGCCCGAGATCAATCCGTCGGTCACCGACACAAAGTCTGGCTCGTCGCGTAGGGCGAACGGATCACCGGGATGATCACCGGCGAGCACCTGCATCGCCAGGGCGGCGTCGGCGACATTTCGGGTTATAGGACCCTCGTAAAGGAACGGGGAAACACCGGCGAAGGCGTTAGGTCGCATGACGGTTGGGACCCGACTCGGTGATGGCTGAAAGCCGTATGTCCCGCACCAGGCGGAAGGGATCCGGATCGAGCCTCCACCATCCGAGCCCTCGGCGATCGACACCAGACCATCGGCCACCGAGGCTGCCGATCCACCCGACGACCCCCCGGTGTTGCGGGTCACATCGAACGGATTGTTGGTGGCGCCGAAGAGGTAGTTGTCGCAGGTGCCCCGATAGCCCATCGCCGGGCTGTTGCCCTTGCCGACGATGATGGCACCGGCCGCCTCCATCCTTTCGGCCCAAACGCAGTATCCGTCCACCGTGAAATCCTTCATCGCCGGGATCCCCCCGAACGTTGCCGGCCACCCCGGTTTGAAATCGAACAGGTCTTTCATGATGACCGGGACCCCGTGCAGGGGACCGACCGCGTCGCCCCTCGCCAGGGATTCATCGGCCCCACGAGCAGCTTGGCGGGCTTCTTCATAGCCCTTGTACACGATGGCGTTGAGGCTGGGGTTTCTCTTTTCGATCCGATCGATGGTGACCTCCAGGACCTCGGTGGGTGAGGTCTGTCCGGCCCGGATCGCACTGGCAAGATCGGATGCCCCTACGTATGTGATGTCCATCACCGCCTCCTTTCCTGGAGTGTTACCCATTTGAGGCTCGCCGACCTCATCTGCCAGCCAAGAGGCTACATCATCGAGGTTTCGCCCGGGGGCGTCCCAGCCTCCTAATCGAACTGCACCGACCGTTTCGAGAGCCCGAACCAGAAACCGTCCACAACACTGTGGCTCTCCTCGTTCACGTCCACGCTCGCCCCTAGCGATACGAACAGGGGGGCGAAATGCTCGGTGCGGGGATGGGCGAGCGTCGCCGCCGGAGCCGCGTTCTGGAAGTCGATGATGGAGTCGACATCGCGTGCCGCCAGGCTGCGATCGAGCCAGTCGTCGAACTCGCTCGACCAGGTAGGCGGATGCGAATCGTGGGGAAGGTGCCAGTTCATCTCCCGCAGGTTGTGGGTGCTGAACCCACTGCCGACGATAAGCACACCCTGATCCCGAAGTGGCGCCAGCTTCCTACCAACGTCGAAGAGGGCCTTGGGATCGAGTGTCGGCATCGAGATCTGGAGAACGGGGACATCGGCTTCCGGGTACATCTCGACGAGGGGAACGTAGGCACCATGGTCGAGACCACGCTCGGGATCACGTTGCACTGGATGGGCCGGATCATGGAGCAGCTGCGCCACCTGATCGGCGAGGGCGGGAGCACCCGGTGCCGGATACTGCACCTGGTAATAACGTTGCGCGAACCCAAAGAAGTCGTAGTAGAGCGGGACGGTGGTCACAGCCGACACGGTGAGGGGGTCCTCCTCCCAATGGGCGGACACCATCAGCACCGAGCTTGGCTTTTGCATCGCTCCGGCCCAGTCGGATAGCTGCCGGGTCCACACCGGATCATCGGCGAGCGGGGGGGCTCCGTGGCTGAGGTAGATCACCGGCATTCGCCGATCGGTGAACTCGGCGCCTGCCCCCAGCACGTCGTTGGTGAAGGTGTCGGTCGCCATATCTATGCCTCCGCGGGTTGTCCTGACTCCACGCTACCCCACTGGAACGATCAACGATCCCCGGTTGCCGACCTTCTCAATCTCCGGGCATAGCGATCGGCGTGGTCGGCGTAGGCC
>WHTL01000227.1 GCA_009377735.1 Acidimicrobiia bacterium | reverse complement strand
GAGGCCGCTCGGAAGGCCCGCGAGCTCACCCGACGCAAGTCGGGTCTCGAGTCGGGTGGTTTGCCCGACAAGCTGGCGGACTGCTCCAGTCGGAACCCCGAGGAGTCGGAGCTGTTCATTGTGGAGGGAAACTCCGCGGCAGGACCGGCAAAGTCGGCGCGTGACTCCGAGACACAGGCCATCCTCCCCATCAGGGGGAAGATCCTCAACGTGGAGAAGGCACGTCTTGGTAAGGCGCTGCAGAATGCCGAGGTCCAGGACATTGTCACCGCCATGGGCACCGGTATCAGCGACGAGTTCGACATCTCCAAAGCCAGGTACCACAAGGTGATTCTGCTGGCCGACGCCGACGTCGATGGTGCCCACATCAGGACTCTTCTTCTCACGCTCCTGTTCCGTCACATGCAGGGACTGATTGACGCCGGGTATGTCTATATTGCCCAGCCGCCTCTGTATAGGGTGAAGGTCGGGTCGAAGGTCCATTACCTGAAGGACGACGCTGCCCTCGCCGAGTTCCAAAAAGACCATCCCAAGGTGAGAACATCGAGGTTCAAGGGATTGGGTGAGATGAACCCCTCCGAGTTGTGGGAGACCACCATGAACCCCGAGACCCGGACACTGCTCCGGGTCGATATGTCCGACGCCGCCCGAGCCGAGGAGGTCTTCACCACACTGATGGGCGACGTTGTCGCCGATCGCAAGGCCTTCATCCAACAGAACGCCACCGACGTCCGCTTCCTGGACATTTAAACAAACCCGCTTCCTGGATATCGATATGACTAGCCAACTCCCACCCGTAGACCAGAACGAGCACCCCGACATAGAGATCACCGACGAGATGGAGCAGAGCTTCATCGACTACGCCATGTCGGTGATCGTCAGCCGGGCACTGCCCGATGTGCGCGACGGTCTAAAACCGGTGCAACGTCTGATCATCTACTCGATGTTCGAGAACAACATCGGGCCCTCCTCGGCCCACCGTAAGTGCTCCAAGGTGGTGGGTGACGTGATGGGGAACTACCACCCCCACGGTGACACCGGTATCTATGACGCTCTGGTGAGGATGGGCCAGGACTTCTCCATGCGTCATCTCCTCATCGACCCACAGGGCAACTTCGGTACCCCCGACGACCCTCCCGGCGCCGCCCGCTACACCGAGTGTCGCCTCACCAAGCTCTCCACCCACCTGCTCCAGGACATCAACGAGCAGACGGTCGACATGGTCGACAACTATTCGGGTGAGCTGTCCCAGCCCACGGTCCTTCCTGCCCGCTACCCCAACCTCCTGGTCAACGGTTCACAGGGGATAGCGGTGGGTATGGCAACCAACATCCCCCCTCACAACCTCGGCGAGGTCGTGGATGCCTGTCTACATACCCTGGAGAACCCCGATGCCAGCTCCGAGGAGCTGATGCAGTTCATCCAGGGACCGGATTTCCCGACGGGAGGGTTCTTGGTGGGTCGCACCGGGATCAAGGAGGCCCTGACCATGGGTCGGGGCTCGGTGAAGGTGCGTGCCGCCGCCGACGTCCAGGAGGTACGAAAGGGTCGGACGGCCATCGTGGTCACCGAACTCCCCTACCAGGTGTCCATCGAGAGGGTCGTCGCCAAGATCAAGACACTGGTCGATAACAAGCAGATCACTGGTATCTCCGAGATCCGCAACGAGTCATCCGATCGGGTGGGAACACGACTAGTCATCGAGCTCAAGCAGAACGCAGTTCCCCAGGTGGAGCTCAACCAGCTCTACAAGCGAACACCGCTGCAGGACTCCTTTGCCTACAACATGGTGTCCCTCGTCGACGGCGTTCCCCGCACCTTGGGGATCGCCGAGATGGTCGGCTACTACCTCGACCACCAGATGGAGGTTATCGAGAGACGGACCCAGTTCCGGCTCGACCGCGCCGAGGAGAAGGCCCACATCCTCGAGGGCCTCATCATCGCCGTGGACAACATCGACGATGTCATCGCCCTGATCCGTGCGTCAGCCGACACTCCCACTGCGCGGGCTGGGCTGATGGAGACCTACGAACTCACAGAGGTCCAGGCAAACGCCATCCTCGACATGCAACTCCGCAAGCTGACAGCTCTCGAGGTCGGCAAGCTGCGCACGGAGTTGGCGGAGCTCCACGAGCTCATCGGCGAGCTCAGGGCAATCCTGGCGGACCCTGCCCTACGGAGGGCCATCATTTCCGAGGACCTCAAGGAGGTCCGTGAGAAGTTCGGCGACGAGCGTCGCACCCGGCTGGTTCCCGACGAGGGCGACCTGTCACTGGAGGATCTCATCGCCGACGATGAGCTCATAGTCACCGCCAGCCAGGGGGGTTATCTCAAGTCGGTCCCGTCTTCGAGTTACCGGCTTCAGGGCCGTGGCGGACGTGGCATCAAGGCAGCCGAGGTATCCGAAGACGACGCCGTGGCGCACCTGGTACACACCACGGCGCACGCCTACCTCCTGTTCTTCACGAACAAGGGTCTCGTGCACCGTGTCAAGGCCCACCAGATTCCGCGTCAGTCACGCACCGCCCGCGGTGTCCTTGCCCAGTCGGTGTTGCCGCTCGAGCCCGATGAGTCGATCGAGGCCATCGTGGACACCCGCGACTACGAGCTGGCGCGCTACCTGGTGATGGTGACCAAGAACGGCCAGGCCAAGAAGACCGAGTTCTCCGAGTATGACTCCCGCAACCAGACCCTGGTCGCCATCAATCTCATTGACAACGACGAGTTGGTGTCGGTGAGGACCACGACCGGCGACAAGGACATCCTCGTGTTCACCAAGCAGGGGATGGGGATTCGCTTCGCCGAGGCCGACCTTCGTCCGATGGGACGTGCCACCCAGGGGGTGCGCGGCATCCGACTTCGTGACGGCGATGAGGTGGTAGCAGCTTCCTCGGAGGCCGACGGGGATGAGATTCTGATGCTCACGTCGGGCGGATACGGGAAACGAACCCCAACCGACGAGTTCCCGCTCCAGAAGCGGGGCGGCGTCGGTGTCAAAGCGTTCAAGCTCACGAAGGTTCGAGGCGAGCTGGTGGGAGCTCGAGCCGTCCATCCTGACGACGATGTCTTCCTCATCTCTTCGGCAGGGATCGGTATCCGCACGGCAGTGAAGTCGATCAGCCGCCAAAAGCGCGCCTCCACCGGCGTAAGGGTGATCGATCTCAAGAAGGGCGGCCGTCTCTCGGCGTTCACCATCGTTGTCGGCGAGAACGGGGGCTGAGACGCGGTTGTCGTCTGGTTGACGCCTCTGCTGTTTACACTCAGGAGCATCCATGGCAACAGTTCGCCGCGTACGAAGGATCATCCGAAAAATAGACCCGTGGACCGTTCTCAAGACGGGAGCGGTGGTATTCGCCGTTGCGGCGATCGCCATCGTGCTCGGGGTGATCATCGGGTGGTCCATCATCGTCCGGGCAGGAATCCCCGACGCCATAACCGAACTTCTCGTACAGGTCACACTGCTGGAACCGGGTGACAACCCCTTCGCCAACACCGAACAATTCACCCGTTTTGTGGTCTTCGGAGCCCTGGTGTGGTGGGCGGTGACCACCGGCTTCGCAGTCCTACTTGCCGTTATCTACAACCTCACCTCCGACGTGGTGGGAGGTCTCGAGGTGGTCGTTCTCGAGGAGAGTCTCAACCCACCCGAGTCCTACCTGCCGGAGCCGGAGGAGCAGCACGAGCCCTCTGAGGAGATCGAGCCCGTGTTCTACGGCACCTCCGATGACGTCTACGCCGACGAACCCACCGAGGAGACCGAGCCGGTAAGGCGCTGACCGCGTACAGGAAAAGGGGAGGCGATGAGTTCTATTGTCCGTTTGGAGACTGCCCACACCGCCGATCTCGGTCCTGTCCAGTTGCGTCTGGCGCGGGAGCTACTCGATGATGTTTTCACGGGGGAGATGACCGACGAGGACTGGGACCACTGCCTGGGAGGGATCCATTGCCTGGTTTGGGAGGGTGAAGCACTTATTGGGCATGCCGCAGTGGTGCAGCGCCAATTGATCCATGACGAGAGGACGTTGCGCTGCGGGTACGTCGAAGGGGTGGTCATGCGGGCCGATCGTCGCCGCTCCGGCCATGGCTCCACCATGATGGAACAGCTGGAGAGGGCTATCAGAAATGCCTACGACCTTGGCGCCCTGGGAGCCACCGACGACGAAGCAGCGCTTTACACCCGGCGAGGTTGGCAGAAGTGGCTCGGACCAACGTCGACTCTGACACCCACGGGAACGGTGCGAACACCGAACGAGGACGGATTCATCTACGTGTTACCCGGATCGGCACCACTCGACGTGAATCGCTCACTCATCTGCGACTGGAGGAACGGGGAGGTCTGGTAGACCTCAATCCCTCGTTGCGAACACCAAACCCTCTTTGCGGCAGGCAGCGATGTAATCCCCGGCATGGTCCCAGACACGGGTGGGGGCCCGATCGGCCAGCACGACCCCACAAGCCAGGGTGATGGCGTTGAGGAAGCGGGTGTCATCGACGGTCGAAAGGGCCCGGTCACCTTCCACCAACACGGCCGACCAGTCTTCTTCCGGTGGACTCACATGGAGGGTGTCTTCCTCGAGGGAGATACTGTGGGTGTTCTTGCGCCCCACCGGGTCAGGAAAACGAACCTCCCTGCCCGATCCTGATGTCGTGTCACCATCAGCTGTAACCGCGATCAGGGATGGTTGTGACACTCTCCGGGAGAGGGCGAGTGCCAGTCCCTGAGGCGAGGCACCGATGACTCCATGGTTGCCCGCCATTCGTTCTGTCACCAGGGGTATACCGGTAGACTCTGCGGCTGCCTGGCCGGATTGACCAACCACCACGTCAGCCCCGGCGGCACTCTTCACCACTGAAAACACCTTCGAACGGGGGGTTCCGAGGACCGCCACTTCCTCGATGTTGGCCATCGCCGCCAACACGTGGGCTGTGCGGATGGTCACATCGTCGTCGATGGCGACGACGACCCTCATGGTTCGACGGGCTTCCAGGTCTCAGGCTTTGGCTTGTCGTCGTCTGTGAACAGACGGATGACGGCGAACGCGGCAGCTGCACCAATGAGGAGAAGGGGAGCGATCCTTTTCATACCACCACTCTAAGTGCTCTCGGTGGCGCTTAAGCACAGGCGTTCATGATCAGAGCGTCCCACGTGATGCACGCAGCGAATCTGTTCGGACTCAAATGCTCGAAGTTGTGGGTTCGGAGGTAATTGCCAAGTAAAGACCGATTACCAAGGCGACCACCAACGAGACGTGATAGATGATGTCTGGGGTGGTCTGCGGACCCACCCCGACGAAGACCAGAACCAGCCCGAGTGTAGAACCTGCGAGCCCGAAGGCCAGGGCTCCGACGAGGGCCTGACGCCCCCACGCTGGACGGACCCAGCTGAGAACAAGACCCACGACCATAACCGCTCCAATCACAGCCTCAGGCGTCGCTGCACCCCTGTCGTCGTAACCCTCGACGAGGTATCCAAAGTGGATCAATGAGGCTACGAACAGCGATAGAGCGGTGACAACCAGGAAAACTCGGGCGAGGTGAAGTCGACTCATCGCAATCACTTCAACGATACCAGCCACCCGTGGATGGGCGATGTTCAGCACCTGACGACTGGATCGCGACTTCATCGGTGACAGTTGCCAACAGGAGGTCGTTCATGTCTGTTGCAAACCTATCCGCCTGATCCTTGAGAGGGGGCGGTTGGATGGTCACGCCGGCGTCGATGGCGACGACGACCCTCATGGCTCGACGGGCTTCCAGGACTCAGGCTTGGCCTTTTCGTCGTCACTGCGCATACGGACGACGGCAACCGCGGCAGCAGCACCAATCAGGAGAAGGGGAGCGATCCATTTCATGCCAACCCTCTAAGGGCATCATTAGCACCAGGCGGACACACGCCTTCCATGTCGTAGGTCACCTGTCTTCGGAATCGAAGAGGGCGGATAAGGACGGCGATGACAACGAGGCCGAGAATGGGTGCCACGATGACAGCTATCAATGTGAGGATACCGGCGACGAGATCAGGGTGGTACAGACGCACCCTGTCCTGATATGCCGCCTTTATCTCTCCTAGCGTTGCGTCAGAGCTGATCCCGAGGAGGCGGTAGTAGTCGCCGATCGTGCCCGTGCTGCTAGCCATGACTTGGCGACACACACTCTCATCAGCATCAACTCTTTCGCCGACGGTCACCGGCACCAATAACACAACGCAGCAACCCGTTCTGTGAAATCTCAGGGTGGCTCTTCGTGCTGCAGTAATGATTTGAGGTCGGCTAATGGTCCGAGGTGCGCCAGCTTGTCGGGATTGAGGATCGAGCTGACGTGTGTGATCTGACCGTCGGTGATGTCGAGCGCCATCACCCCAATCAGCCGCTGCTGTCCGTCGAGGAAGAGAGCTCCGGGGCTTCCGTTGACCTCGACGGGGCGCCGCGACACG
>WHTL01000190.1 GCA_009377735.1 Acidimicrobiia bacterium | reverse complement strand
TCACTCTCATCGTTCCATCCCGCATCCTGACACTGAGAACATCACCGGGAGACACCGAGTCGACCGACCGCACTACCCGACCGTCGCCATCGGTTACCAGACCATAGCCACGCGCCAAGGTGGGCTCGGGACCGAGCAGCCCAATCTTCTCCGCGAGGGAGATGATCTCCTCCCTACTCGCCTCAATCACCGAGCGGGAGGTGTCAACCAGATCGGCTCCGAGGCGGTCAAGTGCCACCATTTGGCGGTCGAGTACCGCGGTGGTTGAAGCGACGGTGTTGCGGTGTTGGGCCAGATCGTGCTGGTGGCGGGTCAGGTTGCGGCGCGCTTCCGACGCTATGTGAGTCCTGGCTCTCACCACGGACTCGTCGAACCCAGAGACGATCGATACCAGGAGTTCCGCCGCCGCCGTCGGGGTTTTCACCGAAGTGTGCGCCACCTCGTCGACAACCGTTCGATCGCTTTGGTGCCCGATACCGGCAATCACCGGCACGCTCATATCTGCGACAGCCCTGGCGACGACTTCGGAGTCGAAGACCGAAAGATCCAGCTGTGATCCCCCACCTCGCGTGATGACTACGACATCAGGGGACACGGTGGAGAGTCGGCTCAGCGACGACACCACCCTGGATGCCGAGCCCTCGCCCTGCATCCCGCTGTGCACGGTGACAACCTGGAAGCGATATCCGCTGGCCGACAGTTGATCGATGAAGTCGGCGTGTGCTGCGCTACCCCGACTGGTGACAAGACCCAGTTGCAGAGGGACCAACGGGAACGGCAACGCCCCATTTCGTGCCAGGCTGCCGTCCGTCCTGAGGGCCTCGAGGAGCACCCGACGTTGCATCTCGAGACGACCGACAGTGAAGGCGGGGTCGATATCCGTTACCGCAAACCCGACCTCGCTGCGTTTCTCATTGAGATGCACCGCGCCCCGAACCCTGATCGCGAGACCGTCCTTGAGACGCCCAACACCGGCGTCATCGAGCTTCCTTTCGATGTCGCGGGCCCGTGGCCCGTAGGTGGACATCGCCAGTTGGGTTTCGGACTGGTCGCTATCGGCTAGCCGGAAGAATATGGCTCCGTTGTTGGTCCTCCGGTACGACGCAATCTCACCACGCACCCAAATGTTCCGGGGATGGGCCGACACGACCGCCACGGCGAGTCCTGCCATCACTTCGGCAACGGTCATGGTGTTATTCGTCGCCGCGGTCACCTGACCGCCAGCGGATCGGTCCATCGCAGACCATAAAAGCGGGCAAAGCCATGGTCATGTGAGCACAGGATCAGACCGTGCTCGATAGCCACCGCGGCCAGAAAAACGTCGGGTATGTCGTTCGGGGAAAGACCCGGTGTGGACATCAACTCGGTTGCCACGTCTGCATGAGTCTCACCCGCCGCCACTACCCGAGTCGTCGGCTGAAGGCGAAACGCATCAGCTGCCTCCCAAGCCTGTGCTGGGCCGATTGCTTCGTCCCCAACCACACGACGGCTGGACACCAAACGCATGAAACCGTACAACACCGACCAGGTCAAGGCGACGAACGAATCCCGGTCTGCGAACCGCTCCTCAAGCCAGATTCGCGCCATTTCATGCTCGGATGAGCTGGGAAGGGCGGCATAAACGAGAAGGTTGACGTCGAGGAGGACACTCACCGTCGCGGCTCGTCGTCGAGACGAGCCAGGACCACCGAGACATCGGAAATGTCCATCTGAAGCTCGCCCGGTACCTTCGGTAGAGGTGGGCCATCGGCATCACGGTGAGTGGCGGTGCGCAACATCCGGTTAAGAACCTCCTTGAACGTTTCGCCGGTACGTCGTCGTTCTTGTTCTATCAGAGCTGCGACGTCGTCGTCAATGGTCACGGTTGTGCGCATGATGCGAAGTCTACCGCATCAGAGATGCGCAGCGGGATGATATCGACTCCTGTCTTGACATAATATGTCGTATTTACGACAATATAAGTCGATGACCGAGATCACGATCTCTGAAGCAGCAGAGGTGCTTGGAGTGACACCGAGACAGGTGCAACGTCTGGTCTCGTCGGGATCGTTACAGACGACACCGACCTTCGGTGCCACAACACGACTCGATGCAACGTCGGTTCAGGCGCTCGCCCGGACACGACCTGGACCAGGGCGTCCCTGGTCACCGGAAGTGGCTTGGGGCACCCTTTGGATGCTCTCGGGACTCAGGGCGCCCTGGCTCAGACCGCATCAACACTCACGGATTCGAAAACGATTGGCCAACATCACCGCCATGAATGTCGTCGTCGCTACCCGTCAACGGGCCACAACAGCGCGATTCCACGCCAGTCCGCCGGTGGTAACCGCCCTCCGGCAAAAGGTGGCTCGCACCGGGGTGAGTGCGTCCACACAGGAAGAGAGCAATGGCGGCAAACTTGACGGGTACCTGAGTGAGAACAGTCTGCAAGACGTCCTCGCCACGTTCCCCTTGACCCGTGAGCGCGACGGCAACGTCACCTTCCGGATTAGCGAATTCGCCACGGAGCGGATCGGTGAAGAGGTTCCCCAGGCGGTTGTAGCTGTCGACCTCGCTTCATCATCGAGTCCGCGCGAACGATCGGCGGGGCTCATTCTGCTTGACGATCTGCTCCCCCGATCCGAGAGAAGGACCTGGGTCACCGCCGACGAAACGGCGAAAGCGATCGCAAGGGAATTGCGGCTCGAAGATGAGGACTTTGCGCTCCGACTTGTCGCCCGCGCCGTCGCCGATCTGAGGACGCTCGATGATCCGGCCGACATCGCCAGGTTCCTCGTCGAGCCCGAAGGAACCGGCGATCGGCGATGGGATACACTCCTCGCCACCGCTATCGGACGAGAATGCCGCCTACTCGGAGTCGACGCTCCCACCTGGACCGAGCCCTCGCCCCTGCAGTCGTGGTGGTTTCCACTGCTGGCCGATCCCATACTGATGGCCAGAACCATGACTCGTACCCCTATCGACTATTCGACCCGGGGGATCTGGATTGAGGCCAATGCATTGGAGACGGTGTGATGGCGCGGCTCGAACTGGGTGTCGACGAGATTCGAGCTCTGCTGACAGAGCTGGGCGAGCGGCTACAGGCTCAGGGGGTTGCAGCCAGCATCTATGTCGCCGGCGGGGCCGCCATCGCCCTGGAGTTCGATCAGAGGAGGGTGACGGAGGATATCGACGCCGTATTCCATCCCATTACCACGGTCAGGGAGCAGGCGACGGCGCTGGCGGAGGAACACGGTCTGTCTCACCGCTGGCTCAATGACTCGATCCGCGCCATTCTCCCTAGGGGCGACGACGGTGCGGTAGTGTTGGACAATCCGGGTCTGGCCGTCTCCCTGGCCTCTCCGGAACATCTTGTGGCCATGAAGATGGCCGCCTTTCGACCCCGCGATATACCCGACCTGGAACTGCTTTTCCGTGAATTGGGAATTTCCTCACCAGAAGCGGCCGCCGAGATCGCATTGGCTGTCTATGGCGAGGGCTCGGTGGTTTTGCCTGAACGTGACGAGCTAATCCTCTCGGCCCGTGCCGTGCTTAATCGCATGAAGTGAACCCGGGGATAGTCACCATTACCGTTGTGGCTAGCCGCTGACACCGCCCTCGGTCATCTTCTTCAGGTCGAGGGCAGCATCGAGTTCGTCGGCAGCCATAAGACCCTCTTCAAGAACGAGGTCGCGCACCGACCGTCCTGTCGCCACGGCTTCCTTGGCGATACGAGCACCGTTGTCGTATCCAATGTGGGGGTTTAGGGCGGTCACAACGATGGCGTTGCGCTCGACCAACTCCCGTGCCCGCTCTTCGTTGGCTTCCAAACCGACGACACACAGCTCCGCGAACGTGTCTGCGGCGTTGGCGAGGATGCTGATCGACTCCAGGAGGTTATGGGACAGGACGGGCATCATCACGTTCAGCTCGAAGTTCCCCGCGGCACCGCTCCACGTGACTGTGGAGTCGTTCCCGATCACCTGGGCAGCGACCTGCATCATCATCTCCGACATGACCGGGTTCACCTTTCCCGGCATGATCGATGAACCGGGCTGAAGACTCGGGATCTTCAACTCGGAGATGCCCGAGGTAGGTCCCGACCCCAGATGTCGGATGTCGTTGGCGAGCTTGAAAAAGGAGACGGCGATGGTCTTCAACACCCCAGAGGCGTTAACGGCTGCGTCCTTCGCGCCCTGGGCCTCGAAATGGTCTTCGGCCTCACGGAACGGCATTTCCGTCCGCTCCGCCATAAGGGCGATGGTGTCGGCGGCGAAACCGTCCGGTGCATTGATACCGGTGCCGGTGGCGGTGCCTCCTAGGGCCATCTCCTCCAGCTCGGGAAGGACACTCTCCAGCCGCTCCCTTCCTTTGGCAACCTGGGTGGCGTACCCGCCGAATTCCTGTCCGAGCGTCACCGGGGTGGCATCCATCAGATGGGTGCGACCGGACTTCACCACATCGGCGAATTCGTCCGCCTTTACTTTGAGAGCATCGGCGAGTTTTTCGAGTGCCGGGAGCAGCTCTTGGCGGATCGCGGCCACCGCGGCCACGTGGATTGCCGTGGGGATCACGTCGTTGGATGACTGTCCGTAGTTGACCTGGTCGTTGGGATGGACGCTCCCCTCCCGTCCATCCTCGGCGAGAAGGGCACTGGCACGGTTGGCGATGACCTCGTTGGCGTTGGTGTTGGTCGAGGTGCCGGAGCCAGTCTGGAATATGTCGAGGACGAAATGCTCATCGTGTTTCCCGTCCATTACTTCGTCTGCCGCCCGTCTGATCGCGTCGGCGGTCTCTGGCTCGATGGAACCCATCTCCCCGGAAACGGTGGCCGCCGAGCCCTTGATGAGACCCAAGGCCCAGATGAAGCGACGTGAGAACCTGATTCCGGAGATGGGGAAGTTGTCCTTGGCCCGTTGGGTCGATGCGCCATATAGCGCGGCGACGGGAACCTCCACCTCGCCCATCGAGTCGCGTTCGATCCGGTATTCCACTCTTGGTTCTCCATTGCTTGCCTGATGCCACGGTACCGGCTCGGCACCCACCAGCGAACCTAGGGCGGAGGTGGTCGCCAGGCGGTGTCCTCCACCCTGGGTTCAGGTTATCGCTCGAACCTACGACGTTTCTCGGGCGTCGGTGGGGATCAATACGACGGCAACCACAGCGAAACCGGCGGCGACCAGGAGAGCCGGGGTGCGACTCTCCGTGATGTCGGTAACCACACCGGAAATGGTGGGACCTACGGAGAACCCTATCCCCCTGACCAGGGCATACATTCCCAGGAACGTACCCACCCGGAGGGAGTCCACCAGACCGGATCCAACAATGTTCTCTATCGTCGAGTAAGCGCCAATGGCAAACCCAGCCACGACGATGAACATTACGGCGATTCCGATCGTACCGGCTTGGGGAAGCATGACCAGAGAAAGTGCCACACCGACGAGGGAGAGACGCATGGTCTGGCTGTCGCCGATCGTCCGACCCAACCACGGTATCGGGATGCGCCCGCCCAGTTGGAGGAACCCACGGGCACCCGCGAAGGCTGAGGCGGTAGCCAGCGCCAATCCATCGTCGACCATTGCCGGTACCTGATAAAGAACCAGCACCGACATGGCGAATGCACCACAAACTCCGGCGAAAAGGAGACGTCTGAGTCGCGCCTCCTTGAAGGAGTCGAGCAGGATACGGCCGAAGCGCGGAGTCGACGCGTCGGTCTCGTTGCCACGATCTGTGATGAGGATTGCGGCGAGGATGAAGACCATCCCGGTGACGATTCCGGTTACCCGCATGGTGTCACGCCAGCCCATCTCCCCGATCAGCCAGGCGATCGCCGGGAGAAAGATCACGGATGCGAAGGCACCGAAGAAGGTGTTGATCGTTATCGCCCGACGCCGGTCGTCGGGAATGATACGGGCGATCGAGGAATGGACCAACGAGTAGTACCCGGCCGCGGCGACGACACCAGCAACTAGGGCAACACCCACGGAGAAACGAAACTCACTGGTCGTTGATGCGACTAGCCAGGATCCCACGATGCTGACAACGCCGGTAAAAGCGAAGACGATCGGGGTGCCCCACTTCTCCGAGATGCGACCGGCCAGGACCCCTAGGATGCCCCCGAGGAGCGACGAAGCTCCGTAGGCGGACGAAAGAGATGCCTCCTGCCAGCCGGTATCCGAGACAATGGGTGTGAGGAGGACCCCGAACCCGTAGAACCACGTCCCGAAGGCCGCAACAGGAACCAGCCCCAGGATCACCGTCACCGGCCAGGACAACCGTCCCGTCGTGCCTTTGTCGCCGTTGGTCATGACGACACCGTATCGGTGCGCCATCGGTCGTCCATAACCAGGCCTTTAGGCGAGAATGCCCTTTTCGCGTTCGTAAAGTGCGGCGAGGCTTTCGCTCACATCCCAGTCGTGGTTGAAGGCGGCAACCGAGAGCCCGAGGAGACGAACCAGACCGTGGAAGTCGTCGAGCGAAATGGTCTCGGGCATCGGTGCCGCCACACCCTTGCCGGCCTCAACCTCGGTGAGGTGTCCCATGTTGTGATAGTTCCCGAGAGCCAGGCACAAGCCTGTGGCTCGGTGACCGTAGGCTGTGAACGCCGTGGCCTCACATCCCCCGCCGGTCATCAGCTTCCGTTGATGGTCTAGGCCGTCGGCCGCCACCGCTGACGCCAACTTGTTCGTGAGCTCGTTGTCGAACACAGAGATAGCATCACCCACCCTCACGATGGGACCGGCTCCGAGGGGACTGTCCGGGAAGGACCGGCTGCATTCGATGGAGAGGATGCGGGCTCCCGCGGGGATGGTCCCGAGCTCACATGCGGCGATGGCGCCGATCATGCCGACCTCCTCGGCTCTGGTGAGAAGTACCCCAAAGTTGGATCTGGCGGGATCGGAGCGTGCACGATCGAGAGCCGCCAGTGAAGCGGTTGCGCCCGCCAGGTCGTCACAGGCATGACCGAGGTGGTAGAGCCCATCGCCGCCCTTGCGCGTTCTCAGCATCCAGCGACCGATGTCCCCGGGTTCTAGTTGGGACATCCGGTCGAGTTGTGCTTCCCCCTTCTTCTCATCAGGGTCATAGGAGACGAGCGTTGCCTTGTACCTTTCGTCGTCGCCATCGAAGAACTCGAGACGGGCGTCGGGGAAGTACTCAGGTCGCACCCCACCACGGAACTCAACTTTGAGTTGACGCCCCTCCGCCCCCGTCACCACAAACCCGGGATGATCGGTATGTGCCACCGCGATGACTGGGTCACCCCTTCTTCTGCCTCGTATGCGGATCAGGGTGTTGCCCGCCTTGTCTCTCCGCAGAATCAGATCGCTACGACGCTCAACCCATCCCTCGACCCAGGCCATCACCCGGTCTTCCCGACCAGGCGCCGTCGGCGTCATGGTCAGTTGCTCCAGCCAAGATCGTTCCGTGCTTCGATTAGCCATCAGCCGAGGTTACCCAATGTCTTGTGGGGGGCCGATCTTTGCTTCGCTTCGCAATGTCTTGTGGGGGGCCGATCTTTGCTTCGCTTCGCAATGTCTTGTGGGTGGCCGATCTTTGCTTCGCTTCGCAATGTCTTGTGGGGGGCCGATCTTTGCT
>WHTL01000126.1 GCA_009377735.1 Acidimicrobiia bacterium | reverse complement strand
TCGAGGCGACCTCTTCAGGTGTCCCCATCCGCCCCGTCGGGTTTAGCCCCGTCGCGAATTCGAATAGGTCTGGGTTGTCTTGCTCAATACCCGCCCACACACCGTCCTCAAAATAGGTGTTCCCAGGTGACACAATGTTGGCCCGGATACCCTCCTCGGCGAGATCGAAGGCGACGCCGGAAATGTAGCCGACGAGGGCCGTTTTTATGGTTCCATACGGTCCAGACGCGAAATCCACCTCGCGACCTGACACGCTGGAAATGGCCACGATCGATGGCGCCGTGCTCTTCTTCAGGTGGGGGATGGCGGCCTTCACGAGACGGACAGTGCCCATCAAGTCCACCTCGACGGATTCGACCCAGTTTTGATCGGTGTCCGGAATCGCTAGAGCGCTGACGTTGCTGACGACCATGTCTATGCCACCGAACTCCTCAGCGGAACCTTCGACCCAGGCGGACATGGCATCCCCGTCCCTGACATCCATCACGGTGCCAACGACCTTGGTGTCGGTGAGTTCGGCCTCGGTTGCCGCCACCTCGTCGGGAGTGCGAGCACAGAACCCCACATTGGTGCCTTCCGCGACGAACGTTTCGACAATGGCACGACCGATACCCCGTGTGCCACCGGTGACCAAAGCGGTTTTGCCCTCGATTTGCAGGTCCATGATGGTCTCCTCCTATCAATCCAGACGACGCGGCGTGATGACCAACCTGTCCTCGGGCGATACGGCCCAGGAAATGGTCCTCATGGACAACCCTACACACCCCATACCTGGGGCTACCGGACGCTAGCGCAGGGTGCTCGCCATCGTACGCAGCTCATCATGCATGCCATCGAACGCGCTCCGCCTGGGGAGCAGGGACTTCTGCACCTTGACGACGACGCTGTAGTTAGGGTCGACAACATTGGCAATGGGCGCCTCTGCGATTTGTGTCATCAGCTCGTAGGCATCCATGTGATGGAGGTCGAAGAGCTCGCCGAACCACCGGATCATCTCGACTTGTGCTATACGCCACGAGTCCTCCATGGGTCGGGACGAGCCCACCACCATCCAGTGCTCGTCCGTCTCCAGTCTCGGCCATGTGGGTGCTCCACCTTTGATCAGATCCACGATAAGGATCGAGTTCATGGCACCTTCCACAGCCGTCCCACAGGCCTCGCCCTCGCCCTGCCGATAATGCCCATCGCCTATCGAGAACATGGCCCCTTCGACGTTGACACCCAGATAGGCAGTGGTCCCGGCCCTCATCTCAGGGGTATCCATGTTTCCACCAAAACGCTCCGGAACGAGCGAGGTGCGAACTTCGCCACCCGATGGGGCAACGCCCACCGTGCCCAGCATCGGGGCCAGGGGAAGAGCCAGCTCTAAATTACCGAAGCGCGATTGGAAGCCGACCGTGCCAGCATCGGTGTCCACCTCGTAGATCCAGGTCGCCTCGGGAAGTGCTTCTTGAAGCATTGCGGTTCGATCCGTGCTCGTGAGTCCCCCGAAGAAAGGGATCGCCGCCGAAGCTCCCCATGTGCGGGCGGGCGTGAGGTCGACGATGTGGATGGCCAATGTGTCACCCGGTTCAGCTCCTTCGACGTAGAAGGGCCCGGTCTGCGGGTTGACATATCGAAGGTCCAGCTTTTCGCTGGCGACATCGTTCACCGATGTGAGAGCCTTGTTGAAGGCATCTTCCGACCACAGGTGGAGGGCGGTACCGGGCTTGATGGACATCACCGGGGGGACGCCACCGAAGGTATACGCGTATTGATAGGGGTCGGGTTCGAAGCTGACAATATCCATGCAGCGATGCTAGGTGACCTTTGCTGGTGCCGCCTTGTCGGATTCCCTTCCGGTGAGCCAGGGATTTGTGATTGTGGTGGGCTGGGAGAACCAGGTGAGACCGGCTTCTATCCATTCGTAGGCCGAAAGGCGGCGGCTCTTACCGCCCACTAGACCGGGTCGAGGCGATGATCACCGAAGTCGACCCCGGACGGTCCGCCCTTCAATGCAGAGGATTCACAGCCACAGCAATCCGGATTCGTACAGCCCGTGTCACCCGATCCGCCGGCCAGGGTCAACGCTCACCTCTCATTGCCAGCCCGGCCAGCATCAGCTCGAGGCCGTCGTGGAAGCAGAGGTCGGGGTCGCAGTCTGCGATGACGTCGACCGCCGCGGCTGCCAGTTCGGGTGGTGTCCCTTGTGGTACGGCCTGGCCGAGGGAGAGGAGGACTTCCCGGTCGGTGTAGTTCTTGCCGGGTTGGCAGGCGACGCCGAGCCAGGCTACTTCGGCGTAGCTGGCACCGAGGGCGTAGGTGAGCACCGACCGGAGCACCGCTGCTGGTTGGTCGAGGCCTGCGGCGGCGAGACCGTCGAGGTAGGCCCGCCACAGCTCGAGTTCGGATCGGGGCAGGACGGTACAGCGCAGGACCAGGGGCGCCGCCTCGGGGTGGCGATGGAACAGGTCTCTGACCGAGTGCGCCAGGGTGCGGAGCACCTCGGTGGGATCGTCTGTCCGACCTGGGCGTTCGATCTCTTCCCAGAGCAGTTCGGCCACTCCGTCGAGAAGATTGTCCTTTCCTTTGGCGTGGTGGTGGACGGTCATTGGGTCGACGTCGAGCTCTTCGGCAAGGCGTCGCATAGTGAGAGCGTCGAGCCCCTCCTGGTCGATCACCTCGATTGCGGCCTCGAGGACACGCCGACGATCGAGTCGCTGTCGTGCTGGGGTCTCAGTGGTCACGTTCGCTCCTGGATTCCGGGGTTGACAGGCTAGTCATGCTGTGCCTATCGTACACGTCTACAGCGTAGAACTAGCCTGTAAGAGGCTCTCGTATGGTTTCGCGGACTGCACCTGCCGTAACAGTCAACGATCTGGTGAAGATCTATCCCCGCCCCGGCGGTGGGACCCTCCGCGCCCTCGATCGGGTCAGCTTTGAGGTGGCCGACGGGGAGTTCTTCGGCTTCCTAGGTCCCAATGGGGCGGGGAAGACCACCGCTCTGGAGATCATCGAGGGAATCCGTCAACCCACGTCTGGGGAGGTTCGAGTGTTGGGAGTCGATCCCAGGAAGGATCTCGACCTGGTGAAGCAAATGATCGGGGTCCAACTCCAGGCGGCCTCCTATTTCAGTCTGCTCACCATCACCGAGATCCTGGAGCTGTTCGGCTCCTTCTATCCGAAACGATGCCCGGCCCGTCAGCTTCTGGAAACGGTCGGGCTGGAGGACAAGGGAAAGGCGTACGTCCGTCACCTCTCCGGTGGGCAGCAGCGGCGTCTCTCCGTCGCCGCAGCGATGGTCAACGACCCTGAGGTCATCTTCTTGGACGAGCCCACTACCGGTCTCGACCCGCAGATGCGTCACAGTCTCTGGGAGTTGCTACAGCGTCTCAACCACGACGAGGGAAAGACCATCGTCTTGACCACCCACTACATGGAAGAAGCCGAGCTGTTGGCAGACCGGGTCGCAATCATCGACCACGGGAAGATCAAGGCAATTGGCACCCCACGCAACCTGATCGCACCCCTCGACGGAGTCGGTCACATCGAGTTCGCCGCCACCGCACCCGTAGACGTCGCAGAGCTGGCAAGTCTCACCGGGGTGAGCCAGGTCACCAGCAGCGGTGACGGTTCGCTGACTGCCCCCTCCTACCGGATGGCGGTCACCGATCCCCGGTCGGCGGTCACCTCACTGTTCAACTGGGCGGACGGCAAGAAGCTCGACCTGAGAGGTCTCGAAGTCGTCCCCGGGACTCTCGAAGATGTGTTCTTACAGCTAACCGGCCGGGAGCTGCGGGAATGACCGCTCTCGCCGGCACCCTCCGGTTGGCGGGAGCCAGCTCCCGACAGGTCGTCCGCTCCAGCGAGCTATGGGCAACCATGCTCCTCTTCCCCGGCGCTCTTCTCGCCATCCTCTGGCTCTTTTCCGAGCTCCAGTTCGAGTTTGGCCAGCAGGGAGTGACGATCATGGACTTCTGGGTCACTGGGCTTGGAGTGCTCGGCGTGGCGCTAGGCAACGGACACGCCTTCCTGGCCACCATCTCGACATGGAAGGCAGGCGGTGTCCTCAAGAGAATCTCGGTCACACCGATCACGTCTGGCCAGCTCATCGTCGGCGAGGTCATCCCGCGTGCGATCCTCGGGATGGTCACCCTCATCCTGTTCCTGGCTGCCGGAAACGCTCTCGGCGCTGATATCACCCTTGGCCCCAACCTGCTGGAGGTGCTTCCAGTCATGGTGATGGTCACCTTCACCGGGCTCGGCGTCGCCTTCACGGTTGCCGGCATCACCAAGACCGCCCAGAACGCCAACGCAATGGACACCGCGGTGAACTGGCCCCTCTATCTGTTCACCGGCGCCTTGTTCCCCCTCGCCGCCTTCCCCCACTGGCTGGGGCAACTCGCCCAATTCATCCCCTACACCGGCTTGATCACCACCGTCCGGGGAATCGTCCTCCACGGTCGGCCCCTGACCGACTTCGGTCCGGAGTTGGCAATCGGTGCCGTGTGGATCACGGTCCTGATGGTGACGGCGAAACGCGTCTACCGATTCGTCAAGTGAGAGTGTTGTGACCGCACAGACCCTTCCCCTGTTCGGTTCCAGCTGGAAGATGATGCTCCGCTCCCGCGGGGTGATCTTCGCCATCGTCACCTCCTCGCTGGACATCGCCTTCTTTGGTCTCATCGAGGATCTCGACTTCGGGATCGGAGGCGGGAGCATTGACTTCTTCGACTTCGTACTCCCCGGCTTCGCCGTCTTCCTGATGGTGTATCAGATCCAGGACATCACCGTGGCGGTCGCTTCCAGCTTCAAAGCCCGGGGCATCCTGAGACGGCTGGCCACAACGCCGCTTTCTCCAGCAAGGTTCATCGGCGTCCAGACGCTCACCTATGTCGGACTAGGAGTGGTGGCGTCATCACTTGTGCTCGCCGTCGGCAAGCTGGTAGGCGGCCAGGTCGCCATCACAGCCAACCTCTGGTGGTTCATCCCGCTCGTCGCCTTGGTGGCCTTGACGTCCATCGCCCTGGCGTACGTTATCGCCGGGCTCACACCCAACCCCCAGACCGCCACCAACGTTGGAGGGACAGTCTCCTTCCTGATGTTCGGTTTCGCCGGCGTCATGTTCCCCGTGGCGGCCCTTCCCGGTCTCCTTCCTGATCTCGTCCCCTATGTCATCCCCCACGCGGCGGTCATCGAGGCCATCCGCGGCGTCATCTCCACCGGGGACGCCATCACCGAGTACGGCAGGCAGATCCTGATCGGGTTCGGCTGGTTGGCCGCAGCCCTCACTGTCGCCCCACTCGCCTACCGGTTCACCGACGACCGATGATCATCCGCCGCGAGCTTCCCGCCGACGCCGGGGCCGTCCGCGATCTGTTCGGCTCTGTCTACACGGAGTCCTTCTTCGACAGGGTTCACGCCGATCCGGCCAGGATCACCGAGATGTCCTTCGTCGCTCTTGTAGAAAACGAAGAGGTAGTTGGTCACGTGGCGGCCAGCCGGGGCACGCTGGACACCACATCCGTCCTGGCTCTGGTCCCGCCGTCGGTGAATTCGGCTCACCGCGGCCACGGCGTAGGCCAGGCGTTGATGCACACCGTCCTCGGCGCCGCCGAGGCCGCAGGCGAACCATTGGTCGGCGTGGTCGCCACCCCACCCGAGTGGTTCTCACAGTTTGGGTTCGCGCCCGGCGGGGAGTACTCGATCAAACCATCCGTAGGTGGATCTTCGGGCTGTCCACCCTCCCCACCGAACACCGATTCGTCGTTAACGGCCCCCCCTGTGGACCTGGTGCGCCGCCGACACCCTGTTCCTCCCCAAGCTGCTCGGAGTCACCGCATCGGTCGAGTCGAAAGCCCCGGTCACCGGAGAAGCCATCACTCTCACCGTCTCCCCCGCCGCGGTCGAATCCGTCCAGCCCGATGGAGTGCTGGTGTCGATGAACTCACCGGAAGCGTGGGAGACCAATTTGGCAATGCGGCTGATCGTCACCGCGTGCCATTACATCCATTTCTTTAGCTCCGCCCAATCAGGCGGGGAATGGACAGATAGTCACCCCAACACTGTTCTCCTTCCCCTCGACCGTGCTTTCGCCTACGGGGAACGGCAAAACCGAAGGATGTTCGGCACCGTGCTGGCCGAACGAGCATCCACTGCGAAATGAAGCGGGTAGGTCCCGATGGGGCGATCGGCGGTACGAGAGCGACGTCCGCCGTCAACGCATGTGCCTGGGACGTGGACACTCCGGCAGCAGCGGCGAGGCTGCGATGATTCGGATCACTCTCCAGTACTTCGACGGATGCCCCAACTGGGAGACTACCGACCGAACTCTCGCCACCCTGCTCGCCGAAGGCTGGGACGCCACGGTGGAGCGCGAGCTGATCGACAGCTACGAAAAGCGGTGGAACGAGGATTCCGCGGCTCGCCCACCGTGCTGGTCGACGGGGTAGACCCATTCGCAGACAAGAACGCGCAGCCTGCTTTGGCGTGTCGGGTGTATCAGACGGAAACCGGGACCGCCGGGTCGCCTTCCACCGAGCAACTCCACCGAGCGATCGCCCAGGCTGAGAAAGGACACTCTCATAGGGATCAGCGATGACCGCCAACAGGTACTACGACTCATAGAGGCCGAAGGGGCTCAGGTGGTCGACGTGCTCCCTCAACGGGAATACTACGGGTCGCACCTCCCTGATGCGGTCAGCATCGCCCTCAAACAGCTCACCGCCGACACCGCCTCGACCCTGTCGCGGCACAAGCCGGTGGTGGTGTCCTGCCACGACGGCCTCTGAGATATGTCGCCACGTCGCACGGAAATGGGTATTTTCTGCGACCTTGTCGGAAGGTTTCATGGGTGTTGCGCTAGTCCGGTGATTGGTCTCGAGTCGGGGAGGTCGCACGATCCGCAGCGGGGAGCGTGACCGGGATCTCGCTCTGCAACCGCATCGCCGACGCCACCATCGCCCTTTCGGGGAGCCTCACTGCCGTACGATGATGTACCGGTCGCGCACCGCGCGTACACCGGGCAGATCCAGCGCTTCGCGGACGTCGTCGAGGATCCTGGGCGGCATCGCGAGCGGCGTCTCATCGGGCTGCTCCACCGTGCCCGGTGGATAGGGCACACCGGGCGTCGTCGACATCTCGATGTGGGCACCGAGCAGCGTGCGTACCGCACCCCGCTGCGCATCCCTGAAGCTAATGAGCCGCTCGATCGTCGCGACGAAGGCGGCGGTGTCGCGCACGTAGAGGTGGCCGGGACAAACGGTGTCGCCGGTGAACAGGATGCCGCTGGTCCGGTCGAAGAACACGACGGCCGATTCCTGATGGCCAGGTCCGCCGATCACGTCGACGACGCGGTCGCCGAGATCGAACGGCACCACAAAATCCGGCCAGTTGACGAAGCCGAAGTTCGTGCGCACCTCGTCGAGCGTCGTGCCGACGACTCTCGTGTGCGGGCGGTCTGTGAACAGCGGATCGCCTGCGATGTGGTCGCCGTGGGTGTGTGTATGCGCAACAACGAGCTCGAAGCCGGGGTTCGGATGATTCTTTAGCCACTTTGCGACCAGCCCGTCGACCGTTCCTCGCAGCGGGAAGACCGCCTCATCGTTGGTCGCGCCGCTGTCAAGCAGAAGCGCACGGTCACGCCCGAACAGCAGGAAGATGAACGGTGCCTCCCAATGTGATGCCTTCGGCTGCCGGATCTGAACGGTCGCTTCATCGAGATGGGTGATTTCCGGAGCAGTCACGGTGTTGAGTCTGACATGTGCTCGGCAACAGGTCCAAAGTGGCTCCGCTCAGTGCGCACAGGCGCTTGCCTGGGGATCGGCGGGGTGCCGCCTCGGGCGCCTCAATCTTCTCTATCTCTCTGGTGAGGGGATGTGGTCGTCCCATGCTGGGGGTAGCCGACGATGATCAACTTGGGGTGCGTTCGTCGAGTTCACTCCAGCGTTTGACAGCCGCCAGGATCTCTCCATCGCCAGTCTGCCACAGTGCGATCCGCGGCTTTCTACACCGACTTGCTGAATTCTCGAGACCCTAGACGTGCCTACCTACAAGGGTGTCCAGTCGGCCGCCGGGCTCTTCTATGTGGCAACCATGACCGTCGCGGCCTTCGTGGTCCTGGCCACCATGGTCCGATTGGTGTGGTGGGCCTGCTCCATGGCTCAGGGTGCGGGGTCGATCAGCACGAACCTGAAATGAACCTCATCGGGTAGCTCGTTGTCCAACGGAACCGTTGAGTCCCATCCGTTGGTCGTCTCAGTGAGGTGCAGCGATCCCCGCGAAGCCGAGTACTCCAACCGGAGCCCGATGTCGTCTGATGGAGAAGCCAGATCAAGTGAAAATAGATGGGGCAGTAGCTTCCACTCGTTGTATCCGTTATTGCCGACAGGCTGACCGTAGACCAGAACCGTCCCCCCATTGAGGAAGTACTCACGAAGATTTCTCCCCCCGACATCCGACGGGGCTACGTCGTATCCCCGGTAGACGTTGTTGTCTCCGTAGTGGAGGCCGACGTCCCAGTCGGTATCCAACACCGTCAACTCGAAGGTGTGAACGTTGGCGTTCCCCGCAGGACCAGCAGGACCGGCAGGACCGGCTGGACCGCGGGGGCCCTCGGGACCGGCAGGACCCTCAGGACCGGCTGGACCGCGTCGGCCCTGGACGTTCTCGAGCAGCTCGTCGGCGGTCATACCCTCTAGCTGACCGGCATCGACCACCTGATTCTCGGCGAGACGACGCAAGAACGACGCCATCTGCTGACGAAGAACAGGGTCCTCCGGACAGAACATGGTGTTCTCCGGTGGGTTGCACCCCAGGGTGACGCCTGCATCTGCCAGCCAGGAGATGTCGTCGTGGTGGACATTGCTATCGGGCACGTCCTCAAAGACGTCGGATGCCACCACCGCAATTGGGATCGCCACGAGGACGATCATGGCAAGCACCGTCAGCATCCGCTTCCGGTGTTTTGAATAGGTCATGGGTTCTCCTTTGCCCAAGCGCCGGCGCCTCATGCGCCTCCTACGACAGGTAAAGAGGACGAGCCGGGGATATTGATACGTACCCACCACCGTTCGGCTGGTTTAGATCCCGATCCCACGACGGGAGGTGATCGTCTACTCCCACCTCGCTGATGTGCTCAGCGAAGGGTGACGAAGACCCAGACCTGATCAGATGCGTCATCAGAGGGTCCGAGGACCTTCCCCAGGATGCTGCCTACCGGTTCGGTGCTCGCTCCCTCTGTTGTTTCCTGAGCCCAGACGCGGGGACCATCCCCTGGCCTCGTCTGCGACCCGATCGGTCGCGACCAGGGAAAGGAATGCTCGGGGGGTGTGGGGGGCTTCACTTTGCGAGGCGAAGCCGATGCAAAGATCGGCCCCCCACAGATATCAGTGCCTGCCGTTGGTGGCCTCGGCCAGGGTGGTCCAGGGGAGTAGGGCGCATTTGATCCGCACCGGGTACTCCCGGACACCGGCGAGGGACTCCATGTCTCCGAGTGTGGAGCCGGGTGGGTCTGGGAGAGGGACATCCGAGGAGAGCATGCCCTTGAACTTCTCGGCGAGTTCCTCCCGCTCACCTTTGCTGAGGCCAACGATGGCTTCAGCCATCATCGACCCGGATGCCTGGGAGATGGAGCAGCCCTTTCCGGTTACAGAGACGTCGGTGATGTGGTCATCGTTGAGTTCGATGGCCACCGCCACCTCGTCGCCACACATCGGGTTGACGCCTTCTGAACGGGAATCGGCGTTGTTCAACGGTTCCGAGTGCCGGGGGTTGCGGTAATGGTCGAGGATTACCTCGCGATAAAGCTGTTCCAGACTCATTGTTGTGAGACCCAGGTCGGGGGATTCAATGGGGCCTCGTTGGTTGGAACAGCTCGATGGCCCTTTTGATTCCATCCACCAAGGCGTCCGCGTCCTCCCGGTTGTTGTAGATATGGAACGAAGCGCGCGCCGTTGCGACCACACCGAGTTCCGCCATGAGGGGCTTGGCGCAATGGTGGCCGGCTCG
>WHTL01000215.1 GCA_009377735.1 Acidimicrobiia bacterium | reverse complement strand
GCCTGGTCGGCGCCGAACGGTAAGAGTGCACCACCATTGGCGAGCGCACGCGGATCGGTCGTGTCCTTCCCCTCCTTGTCGACCAACCAACCCGTGGGAATCGACTCTCCCCGCGCCGCCGCCACATTTATCTTCCCGCGTGCCACGGTAGACGTGGCCATATCGAGGACGACCTGCCCATCGACGTCTGCAGGAAAGGCGAAGGACAGTGGGTTGGTGCCGAGACGTCGGGAGCGGCCACCATGGGGAGCGACATACTTCGGTGCCCTCCCGGAGTCGGCAGTCACAAACCCGATGATGCCCTGTTCGGCCAATCGGGCGCTGTACCACCCGAGACGCCCCATATGGCTCTGCCGTCTCACCGTCACAGCGGCGATTCCGTTGTCCTTGGCCTTACGAACGACGAGGTCGGTGGCGAACTTGGGACTGCGAATCCAAGACCCCAGTTTCCGTCCACCACGGCACTGGCTGCTGATTCGTCGATCACGTCGATGGGGGCATCGGGGATGATCTTGCCCTCCTCGATCAGCGCGACGTAGCTAGGGACCCGAATAGCCCCATGTGAGTCGTGTCCCGCCAGATTGGCCTTGACAAGGTGCTGTGCGACGGTTTCGGCATGCTCTGTGGGGACAGCACTCGTCTCAAGAATCTCTTTGATTAGCCGATGCAGCGCATCATGGGAAACGGTCGGCATCTCAACGAACATCCAACGACAAGACAAGCGGATCTGTCAAGGTCGGGTCTTCTCCTGTCGTGACCCGGATTCGAGATCGTGGAAGACTAGATCCCTCACATCCTGGGCAAGGGATGTCACCTTGGAGTCGAGCGGATCCCGGGGACGGTCGAAACCGACGGGCACAACCTGGTGGATCTTCCCCGGCTGCGGTGACATCACAACGATTCGCTCGGCGAGATAGATCGCTTCCATGATGTCGTGGGTGACATAGAAAATGGTTGGCTTGACCGTCTGCCACACATCGATCAAGAGCGCCTGTAATTGCTGACGTGTGAAGGCGTCGACTGCGGCAAACGGCTCGTCCATAAGCAGTATCTGAGGGTCGTATACCAGGGCGCGCGCAATCGCCACCCTCTGTTTCATCCCACCCGATAGCTCGTGGGGATAGGCCTCCTCAAAACCATCTAGACGGACCAGTGAGAGATACTCCCGCGCCCGCTCCTCCGCCTCACCTTTCTCGACGTTTGCCTGCTCCAAACCAAATGTGACATTACGCAGGGCTGTTCGCCAAGGAAACAGGGCATATTCCTGGAACACCATTCCCCTGTCGCGTCCCGGACCCCTCACCGGGGTCCCGGAGACCGTAACGGAGCTACCTGCCTCGATTGGAACGAATCCACCGAGTGTCTTGAGGAGAGTGCTCTTTCCACATCCGCTGCGACCAACAAGACAAACAAAGTCGCCCTCCCCCGCTGAGATACTCACCCTGTCCAGTGCATGGATGCGGCCCCTCGCTCCCCCGTCATAGAACACCGATAGATTGTCGATCTCAACCGTCGCCTCCCCACTCACTGGTCCTCCACGGCTCTGATCGGAGTCAGACACCTGCGTTTCTCATTGATCGTCATATGCGCTGGCGAGCCCTCCGATCGACATTCTCCACCATCCCCCATTTGACGACGGTCTTCCGCTCGATCCTCTCCCACAGGATCTTCTCGACCAGAAGACCAACCACACCGATGAGAATGATCCCAACCAGCACGTTCGCCGTCTGCAAGAAGTTCTTAGAAGTGAAGATGAACCATCCCAGACCGAAACCGGAAGCGGCGATGAACTCACCTGCGATGACGGCACGCCAGCCACGAGCGAAACCTACCCGAATCCCTCCAAGGACATGCGGGAGCGATCCGGGGAGTATGACCTTCCAAAACAGTGACCTACCGGATGCGCCCATCGATTGGGCCGCGTTCACCTGAACCGGGTCAACGGTCAAGGTGCCGGTGTAGCAGTTCATGAACACCGGCATCGAAGACGCCAGTGCCACCAACACAATCACCGGGAAGTTCCCCAGACCGAACCACAGGATGAGAAGTGGCGCAAACGCAAGGGACGGGATAGGGAGGAACAAGGCAGCAAGGGGCACGGTCCAGTCAGCTACAGCCTTCACCCGCCCCGAGATGATCCCCATGACGATGCCCACCGTCCCGCCGATGGCGAATCCGGTGAAGAGCCGGAAGAGGGTAAGGCCGATGTGCTGGAACAGGATCCCGCTGGTGATGCCACTCGCGAACGCATCAGCAATGTCGGCGAGTCGCGGCAAAAGCAAGGGCGACATACCGAACGCCCTACCAATGATCTCCCAAATCACGAAGATTGCGATCAACGGTCGTCCGGCCCGGTAGATCTGTCCACCGAGCTGGCGCAGGGCGCTCCTCTGGTCGGGGATGGCTACTCCGAAACCGGCGCCATCCCCATCCAGACTCCCTTGTTCCTCGAGATCCATACCAGATCCGTTCGGCGAATCTCGTTCGGGGCGTCTATCCATGCGTTTCTCCTATTGTTGCCAACCTCCAACCCAGCTGTCCCGCGCGATGGCGGTGATGGTGGCCTTGTCAGCAACCACCGGTGGCGCGCTCGTTCAACTCCCACTCGACGTACTGGTCGAAATCGGGAACTTCCTCGAGCTCACCAAGCCCAACCTGGATCTCTGCCCATAGTTGGAGATTCTCCCGGAAGTCATCGCCGATGCAGATCTGATAGCCCTGTTTCTCGACTCCGATCTGAATGAGCTCGGCCTCATCGCCAACATCGATGCCCCGCTCACCCAGCAAATCGATATAGGTTTGTGCCGCGGCAGCGGGATCGGCTGCGATGACGTCGGCGGCCTCGTGGAGGGACTTAACGAATCGGACGGTGGCTTCTTCTCCGCCCTCTGATTCGAGAAAGGCTGTGCTCACATAGAGAACCTGGTGGTTGAGGTCATAGGCGTCGTAGATACCGTCTTCGACGATCTCCGCCAAACCCTCTTCGGCGGCTTGCGTCAGGATCGGCTCCTGGTTGAGCATGCAACCGGCTGAACCGCTGGCAACTGCTGCCAGCCGCTCGCTGGTGGGGAGGTTCACGAGCTCCCAGTCGCTGGGCTCCAGACCGAACTCTGGTGCGATTATCTCCAGGAACGTGAGGTAGGTTCCGCTCCCATCGGCGGCAGCCAAGCCCAGACCCTGACCAGCAAGATCGGCCACACTCTCGATACCGAGCTCGGGATTGCAGGAAAGGGCATTGGCTCCTCCCGCCTGGACCATCGTGCCAACGAAGTGCCAATCGTCATTGACGAAGCCACGCATACCCGAACCGACTCCAAGGATCGAGGCGTCACCGCTGCCACCAATGACAAGCGCGGCACGGTCGGCTCCGGACGGGTTGAAGATGTGCTCAACATTCACACCGTTGTCGACAAAGATCCCTTCGGCCTCTGCAACGACCGCGGCGAGACTGAACAGGTTCTCCTGGTTCACAGTTCTGAACGTGGGAAGCTCGTCAGCGCCGAGTTCCTCGCCACCTTCAGCCGTGGTGTCTTCTGTAGGAGCTGTCGTTTCGCTTTCCGGCTCCTCGGCGGCGGCCGCTGTCGTTTCGGCCGGTGTGGTCTCGGCGGGCTCCGTGGCGTCGGCCCCGGCGGTATCCGCCACGGTTGTCGCCGTATCCGTGCCATCTCCTCCACAGGCGGCCAAAACAATGGCCATCACCAATCCCAATACCAACAATACGGTGCGGCGGTGCCCTCGAGTCATGTGGGTAACTGCGGTGTTCTGGTCCATATCGACTACTCCTCCGCTAATGCTGTCCCAGTCGTCAAGGACAGTCCTATATTTCATCATAAACATAATGCAGTCTGGTGTCAGCAGGTTTTTTCGGTTTTCTGGATGAGTTGCTTTGGCCAACCAACCCCCTTCCGGTGGGAAACGTCGTCGAATATGTTCGAGGTCATGTCCCGACATTTCACGCCCCGTCTTTTCAAATTCCTCCGCGAGCTCGCCGAAAACAACGAGAGGTTCTGGTTCGAGGAGAACAAGCAGCGCTATCTGACCGACCTCCGCGAGCCTGCACGCCGATTCATCACCGACTTCGGAACAGACCACCTTCCTTCGATCTCCAGCCACCTCATCGCAGACGCTCGCACCCAGGGTGGGTCGCTCAATCGCATCTACAGGGACATGAGGTACAACCGGGACGGCAAGCCCTACAAGACCTACGTGTCAATTCAGTTTCGCCACGAGTCGGCACTTGGCGGCCCCGGCCCTGCCCTTCACCTACATCTTGAGCCCGATGCGTGCTGGGCCGGTGCCGGTTTGTGGCATCCGGAGGCGGCGGTCGCCCGACAGATCCGCCACGGCATCGCCGAGAATGGGGACGAATGGCACGCTGCCGTCCACTCCCCCGAGTTCAACGAGTCCTGGGAGTTGGCCACCCACGATGACCTCCATCTGAAACGGATCCCGGCCGAGCTGAAGGAGCTAGCCCAGACCCATCTTCACCCGAACGACCTCCGGCTCCGTAACTTCGGTGCCTCCGCCAAACTCACGCATGCCGAGATCACCTCGAAGGACTTCCCGGCTCTCCTCGCCGAGCGGTATCACTCCACCCGACCTCTCCTGGCGTTCCTGACCAAACAGATCGGGCTGGGGTTTTAGACGTTGGCAACTCTCGAGTAGGTGGTTCCTCCCCTCCGTCAGTTGGGGGGTGGGGCTCGGCCGGTGGTGGTGTATTTGTTGCCGAGGGGGCTGGTCCAGAGGTGGTCGCCGTCGTGTAGTTTCTGGTAGGTCCAGTCGTGTTGGTGTCGTCCGACGTGGTCGTGTCGACAGGCGGGGGCGAGGTCGTCGGGGTTGGTGGTGTTGGTCTCCGCCCAGGTTTTGGAGTGGTCGATGTCGGATTGGGTGGCGGGCATGCGACATCCGGGGAACACGCAGGTGGGATGGACCGTTTCGATACTGCGCCGTAGTTCGGCGGTAGGTCGACGTCTGGTCATACCGGTGTAGAGGGGCTGGTCGCTGTCGGGGTGGGTAGCGAGGTAGCGCCATTCGGAGTGGTGTTGTTCGTCTGCGATCTGGCGGGCGATATCGGAAATGACGGGCCCGAAGCCTGCTAGATCGCCGGGATGATCGTCGAGTTTGGTGAGGGTGGCGAGGTCGACGTGGAGTGTGACGGTGCCACGCCCCGTCCTCTTAGAAGATTCGGTTCCGGTGAGGAGGTCGAGTGCGACGTCGGCGCGGAGCTGGTCGATGGTGCGAGTCTCACCGTCGGTTCTGAGACTACGGGCGAGATAGTCGATATGGCGGTACGCCTCCTCCACCCGATGAGGAGCAGCATTGAGAAGTAGGAGGTCTGCGGTTCCCGAATCGGTGGGTTCTGTCACTATCCGACGTTCCCCCAGGGCGTCGTCATAGCGGGTCTTTGCGTCGTCGGTGTCCGCCTCAATACACAGCCCCTTGACTCTGGCTCGTAACTGACCCGTAGTGAGACGAGAAGCCTCCGATAGGACTTCGTCGGTGACGGTGCGGGCGGTTTCATCGGGGAGATGGGTGGTTTCATGACACACCACCCGAGACCGAGCGAAATCGACGTCGCCCCTGCGGAGATCTGACAACACTTGGGGGAGGCGACGATTCAGATCCCAAGCCATGTCGATCATCGAATCGGCAGCCCGACGGGTCAACCGCAGGGCTCCCCGTAGTTCCATAGAAGCGCCGTCGTGGGCGTCCTTAGGATCCTCTCCCATCTCCTGGTAGGCGTCCACGATCGCCCCCACATCGGCATAGGAGAGCGCCTGATAGTGCGACACCATCCGCTGATGCGCCCGCAACAGCACCACCCGATCCCCAGCCGAGAGAGAGTCGGGGTCGATGAAAGCGAGGCGGGCTGCCAGACCCTCCCCAGCCGGCACGTCATCTAGGCCCTCTACAGACCCAGCCTCTCGCTCCCACTCGGCAGCTGCCTCAGCGAGGGAGTCATAAACGTCATAGGTGTTGAAGACTCGCTGGGATGTGTCCGCATCGGTCAGTGTGTCGAACATGTGTTCGATCATACCAAGACTCTATGACAGAATTCAAGAGATATCTCAAATACTTTGCGATTGCGGCCGATAATTCCACCTGAGGCGCCCTGATCCGCGGCCCTGACCGCACCCCCTACCGCGACCCTGAGACGCGGTACACGGAACTACCACAGCAGGAGTAGCCGGGAACCTCCGGCGAGGGGACGACGGGGAGCCTCGCGGCCCATATGTTGGTGGGTATGAACGAGACAGCGGTAAGCACAGTCAAAACAACTGGCATCGGAAGGATAGCCCTCGTGGTCACCCGGGTCCTCTCGGGGGGTCTGGCGGCATTGGTTCTGTTCCAAGGGGCCATGGCCGGATCCTTCCTCAGCGGCAACGCTGCGGCCCTGGGGATTCACGAGATGATGGGTACCGAGGTACTCACCATCGTCGCCCTGGCGACTGCTCTCGCCGCCCTGGTGGGGGTGAGGCAGCAATGGTGGCCCCTTGCCGTGGCAATCGTCGGTGCGGTCGGCATCGTTTTCCAGATCGAGGCGGGGTTCGGCGGCCAGCTCGGTATCCACCTGCCACTCGGAATTGGCCTGTTCGGGCTTTATCTGACCATGGCCCTCGTTCTCAAACCAACCAAAACCCAAGACAAGGGGAGTAACAAATGACAAAGCTAATAGCACTTTTCGCCGCCTTGGCGATGGTCCTCGCAGCCTGTGGTGGCGGCACCGGAAATAGCGACGGTGGTGGAGCCGCAGACGACGGCGCCGAGACCGCCAGTGCCGAACCGGTGAGCGATCCGACGATCACCATCACGGACATGGAGTTCTCCGGTGGGACCATCACGGTAGAGGCCGGAACCAAG
>WHTL01000009.1 GCA_009377735.1 Acidimicrobiia bacterium | reverse complement strand
GGTGGTCCCCTCGGAGAGGGGGAGCTGTTGGGTGTAGCAGCCGGCTCCGCAGGGTCGGGGATGAAGGTCGACCCCAGTGCCGTCGGGGAGGGTGGCGGTGGGTTCGATTCGGGCGTCTTCGATACCGCCGCTGGACGAGTTGTACACGAGGAGGTCGAGACGATCGTCGCCAGCGTGCGCGCCTACGGTCATGTTGCCGGCCAAACCCGCGGCTCGCGCGACTGGCCCGTCGATTGGTGGTGGGCCGAGCAGCGTCTCGTCACTCTGTGCCAGTGCCGGAGGTGAAGTAGCGGCGAGCATCCCACTGGCCGCCACGACACTCGCTACAACGACGACCTCCACGGTGGTCAACCTGCGCAACAACTTGATGCTACCGGCGCCGAGAGCCCACCAGCGTGAGACTGCAGCCAGGGACACGGCCAACCCGAAGAGGCCCACCTTGGTGAGCAGAAGCCGCCCGTAGCCGCTGGTCCACAGGTCGGAGACCGCGGTGAGCAGGGAGATAGCCGAGATCACCCCGGCGACGGCGAGAACGAACACTGCTCTCAGTGCCCAACGGGAGTAGCGACGCGCCATGTCGAGCAGGGAGCCGCCTTCCTGGCGAGTTCGCCACAGGTCGACGACGAGGAGGGTGAGGGTCCCAAACCATAGGGCAGCGCCTCCCAGATGAGCGGCGTCGGCGATTGTTCCAAGCGTCCCCGTGGTAGTAGCGGTGTGGCTACGGGACGCCCAGGAGAGGACACCGGCGAAGGCGAGGAAGGGGGGTACACCTTGGCTGGTTCGACCGACGCTGAGAGCCGCCAGCGCCAAGAGCAGAGCGGCTCCACCCGTGGCGACGGTGCTTGGGGACAGTCCGTCTCCGATGGCGCGCAGGTAGATCACGGCGGGGCCGATCGCCGCTACTGCCAGACCCACCCGACCCCATCTGATGCCACGCCAGAGTGAGATCTGTCCGGTGGCAGAAGCGATGAGCGCACCTACACCGAGGCTGAGACCGCCGACGAGAAACCAACGCCACACCGTCTCGGTCGTATCGACCGTCGCGGCGCCATTAGATGTGGGGAGCGCGCCGGACTCTCCGACGGCAAACGCCAGCTCGCCCGCTGTCTCGTGACCATCCGACGCCGCCACCACAAGCCAGGAGACCACCACCACACCCTCCACCGGCTCGGGAAGCCGGACCCGGACCACCCGATCCTCCGACTCCATCTCCGTCCCTCCCCGGGGCACCGGTGTTCCATCCTTGTCGGTCAACTCCACCTCCACTGATCCTGGGACGACCGCTTCGGTGAACTGGAACACCACCTCGGTGGGAGAGCTGGTCAGGCGCTCCCCCTGGCCGGGTCGGGTGTCGACCAGGAAGGCATGCCCCAACACCGGGGTGGCGACCAGAACCAATGAGATGATTAGCAGACCGACGAGACGCAGCGACCTCACGCGCCGGCTACCCGCTCCCAACTCTTGCCCTGGTCGCGGCTGCTGTACAGGGCGCGGGGCTCCTCGGTGACCACCCAGACCGCTTCCTCTCCCACCGTCAGGGTGATCGGTTGCCCATCTAGCTCGGCGAGGTCAGACACCCCTTCCCAGGTTTGGGCGCCATCATCACTTCGAAGCAGACCAGTACCTCCCAGTGACCACAAATGGTCGGCGTCACTGGGATCAGCGGTTACCGCCCAGGTTGGGGTCTCGGCAACTCGCGTCAGGGTGCGACCACCATCATCGGAGTAGAGGATGCCGCTCTCCGGCCCAACCGTCACCAAAGAGTCGCTGCCCGAGCCGACCACCGCAAGACCGAGGAGGTCACGGGGGAGTTGTTCCAATGGGGCTCGTTGCTCCCAGGATTCCCCCGCATCACCACTGGCATACAACCCGTGTCCTACCACAAAGGCGTACACCGTGGTCCCGTCGTCGGGGGCTTGGGTGAAAGCATGGATATCCAGACCGGGCAGATCGGGTGGATCGAGAGGTGTGAAACTCTGTCCACCGTCTTCGCTTCGATACAGCACCTCGTGACCGGCGACGAATAGTGGCTCACCCGAGGCGGCGATCACCATGGCGTCCTCGCCCTCCAATCCGGCGAGTTCCCAGGACTCTCCCTCCTCGCTGCGATACAAGCCACCGTGGAGGCCCAACAACAGCTCACCATCGGTCGTCAAACCGAGGCTGTGGACATGCTCGCCAATTGGCAATGCGCCTTCGGCTGCCCCACCGCCGCCACACGCCGCTAAACCCAACAAGACCAGGATGGCGACCGTAGACCTGAACCTCATGAGCGCAGAGTACGGCGTCGCTCTTCGAACTCGTCCCGGTCGATCTCACCTCGGGCGTGCCGCTCCTCGAGGATGCGCAGAGCCGCCCAGTCGGACCCACCGCCACCCGGCGCGCCATTGGCGCGTTCGGTGAGTGCACGAACCAAGAAGACCACCCCCAATACCAGCACTGCAACCAACAGGAGCCACAGGATCACCATCATCGCCCCGCCGCCCATCATCTGACCCATCATCGGCAACACATCCTTACTCCTCCTCTCCGATTCAAATCGGGGGCCATCCCAACCGGGCAAACGCCCGCTGCAAGGGGATGAAGAAGCTCCGCCAGGCTCCGCTGACGAACAGCACCCCGACTCCTACCAGCAGTACCCCCGCCACCTGTTCCACCCGACTTGCATGACGCCGCAGCCACTCCACCGACCCCCGGAGCCGCTGGAATCCCAACCCCATCGCTATGAACGGGATCCCCAGACCCATGGAGTAGAGGGCCAGCAGCGTCGCCCCCCACGGCGCGGTCTGGGTGGAGGCCGCCGTTGCCAGGATGGTGGCCAGCACCGGACCAACGCACGGCACCCACCCGAAGGCGAAGGCCATCCCCAAAGGGAACGCCCCCTTGGGCCCGCGCCAGCCGCGGGTAATCGCCGGTCGCCACTCTCCGTATAGCCACGGCAACCGCACCCACCCCAGCATGCCCAAACCCATCAAGATGATCATCAACCCCGCTATTCGAACGATCAGTGGGACGTTGGCCAACAGCACCGATCCGACATAGGCGAAGGATGCGCCGAGAGCAGTGAACACGGCGGTGAATCCGGCCACGAACAACAACGACGACCGCAGGGTCACTGCCCGGGCCTCTCGAGTTCCGAGCTCGGCGGTGGGCAGCGCGGTCACATAAGAGAGATAAGAGGGGATCAAGGGAAGACAGCATGGGGAGGTGAACGAGATGACCCCGGCCGCGACCGCCAAGACCGGGAGGATCAGGACTTCCATGAAGGCGACATTACTATTAGCCGTCGTAGATACGAAGACCCGAGGTGTGAACGATCCCAAGCAGCCAACCCGCGACGAACCGCCGAAACGCCTACAGGTGCCTTTACGTGTAACGGGTCGCTTCTTCCTTCATATGGCGTTGGTGTTGATGCTGGCGGCCCCAGCCGCTATCGCACTGGTTAGATCACCGTCAGCCGGCGTTGACGAGATCATCGGCGCCGAGGAGATCGAAGAGACAGCCCCCGACTTCACCCTCTCCCTATTCGACGGCGACACATTCACCCTCAGCGATCACGTGCCCAAGACGGCAGACCGGTGGTGATGAACTTCTGGGCGTCCTGGTGCGTGCCGTGTCGAGAGGAGATGCCAGCCTTCGACCTCGTCTCCCGCCGTCATCCCGGGATCCTCTTCCTTGGGGTGGCGGTCCAGGACACCGAATCGGCGGCTCAAGGGTTTGCGGAGGAGGTTGGCGTCTCTTATCCGCTGGGTCACGACACCGAGGGAGAGATCCTCGAACGGTATCCGATCCTTGGTGTTCCCACCACATGGTTCATCACCTCCGACGGTACCCTCGCCGCCCGATGGGCGGGTCAGCTCGACCAGGATCGTCTCGAAGACCTGGTCGAACAACACCTGACCGGCTGACACACGCCTCCACACGCGGCTATTGGCGTGATCCATGACGGCGATGGTCAGTGTCCATTTGGGGTCTGCTGTCTGTGAGTAGACGGAAGATACCCGCGCATCGAGTTTGAATCTGAGTTGGGTTGACATACTGGTGAGTATATATATACTAGTCAGTATGTTCCTTGAGATCGGGACAGTCATAGGAGGTTGAAAATGGGTAACGCAATACTCCAAGAGACTTCGCACCGTCATCAGAGAGGCGTACCGACGACCACCAATGGCTTCGCGATCGCCTCGTTGGTCTTGGGCATCGTGTGGGCGATGGGGATCGGCTCGATCCTCGCCCTTGTATTCGGTTACGTCGCCAAGGGCCAGATCGACCAGTCTCCAGGCGACCAGACTGGACGGGGCATGGCGATCGCCGGTATCGTCCTCGGTTGGATCGGTGTCGGGTTCCTGATCTTCATGATCATCTCGGCCTGGACCGGATGGATGGGGTGGCCCATGCCGATGATGAACAGGATGGGATGAGGAAGTTTCGCCACTGACCGTCCCGTATCGGCGCCCCACCTACTAATAATCAGTATGCCTACTTCAGCCAGATGAACGTCACCACACAACCAAAGCGGTTGAGCCAGGCGGAACGGAGAGCGCAAACCCGGGAGCGCCTCCTCGAGGCTGCCGCCGAGGTACTCGCCGAACGTGGTTATCTAGGCACCTCGGTAGACGCCATCGCCGAGAAGGCGGGGTACACGAAGGGGGCGTTCTATGCCAATTTCGCCCACAAGGAAGAGCTGTTGATGGCATTGGTTGAGCGGCAATGTGACCAGCAACTCGCCGCCGTCGAAGAGTTGTTCGCTGAGCCAGGATCCCTGGAGGAGCGTCTCCGTCGCGCCTCTGAGCTCATCATGGCCGAGGGAGAGGAGCAACGGAGACGGCATCTGCTCTACTTCGAGCTGTGGATTCAGGCGATGCGCGATCCCGAGTTGCGCCGGCGATATGCCGACTTCAACGAGGAGATCCGCACCCGCGTCGCCGACCTATTGGAGGAGGAAGCAGCTCACCAAGGCCTGCGTCTTCCCGCTCCCAGCCGCCAGCTCGCCTCGGCGGTTCTCGGTGCTGGTGACGGTCTGATACTCCAGCAACTCGTCGATCCGGCACCCGTCGGGGTCGATGCCTTCGCGACGATCTTGAAACTGCTCTTCCAGTCCGCGAAGGCGTCGACGTAGTCGAGCGGTTCCGAGCGGCCAGCCGGTAACCCCGAAACCGGCTCGAGCGGGCGGATCAGTGGATGGGGGAATGCGCCTCTGATCTTTCGGTTTTCGCCCAGCGGAACCAGATAGCCACGATCCAACCCCACAGCAATGCCCCTCCTCCCAACTTCATGATCAGTCCCGCCAGGTTCTGGGTCGGTGACCGGGTTTACACCCCAGGCCAGGGAAGCGTCCCCATATGAGGGGTAGAGGGCGATGGTGGAGAAGGTGAGGAACGAGGCGGGAATGGTGGGGATGAGCGAATGGAGGAACAGATAGACCATTCGCAACGGTGGGTTCAATGGAGGGATGGCGGGATGGGGCGACACCACCGGCATCCACGCCAGGACTGCGGTGACCATGAAGAGTAGGTGGATGCCGCCATGGGCGGGCTCGGAGCTCGCCTGTACCGCGACCGCTTCGGGAACATGGACCACCACCAGAGCGACATTGAAGAGGAGAAAAGCGGGAACCGGATGGCTCACCCATCAGAAAAGAAACATGATGCGGCGCGGGACCAGCCATTCAGCCAGCCACCGGGGAATTCCCGATAGGAGAAGCGATGGGACCGCATAACCGAGTACGAGGTGCTCGATCATGTGCACGCTGAACAAGGACTCCTCGGCGATGTCATGGAAGGGCCAGCTCGCCACCGTCCACATGATCACCAGACCCGAGACAAATCGGATGACCTGACCCCGCCTGGCGGAACGCATTGTCGGGGAGGGGCGGTGAGGGGCCAGTCGGCGCATTGCGAACCAGTATCCGTAGCCGAGGATAAAAACCTCGGCGGCGAGCGCCCCGTTGAAACTGAATGGGGGAAGTGGGGAGGTCGCTGTCATTCGCGGCGGCGCGGTTCCCGTAGATTCAGCCAGGGGCAAGTAGCGCCAGTCCCCAAGATTTCTGAATCCAACGACAGTCCTCGTCTATCGTGAAACTATGACGCGTCGTAGTATAAGGGTGTGTGTTCAGGTGACAATCCACGTAGGAGACTGGTGATGAGACACTGGGGTGACACACCGACCGCGACCACGAGCGACTCGGAGGCGTCATGAGTGGAGTCGACATCTTGGTCATCGTCGCTGGTGTGGCCTTGATCGGAGCACTGGCGAGATTCTTCTTCGGTCCCAAGCCGATCGAGTTGGCCGAGATTCGTGACGGGTTCCAGGAGGTGGAGATCACAGTCAAGGGTGGTTATGTGCCTGATCGGATCAAGGTTCGGGAGGGTGTCCCGATTCGGTTGACCTTCGACCGGCGGGAGTCGGGTGAGTGCACCTCGCAGGTGGTGTTCCCCGACTTTGGGGTGAAGGAGTCGCTTCCCGCCTTCGGCAAGGCGACGGTGGAGCTTGAACCCGACCGCGTTGGGGAGTTCGGGTTCGCCTGCGGGATGAACATGGTGCACGGGACCCTGGTGGTGGAGTCCTTCGAGGACACGGGGGAGGAGGAGCCGAGTGGCGCGGCCGAAACCCTACCCACCGATGGGCACGTCCAGCACGGATCACGGGCGGTGTCGGTAGGGCCGCCGGTCGTCGTCGACGGCACGCAAAGGGTGGATTTTGCCCTGCAGGGTGGGGGAGTGAGCTGCGCCAGCTGCGTGCAGAACATCGAAACCACCCTGGAGGCTTTGCCCGGGGTGGACCGGGTCGATGTCAACCACGGTTCCGAGCGGGTCACGGTGGCGTATCATCCCGATCGGGTGGATGTCGAAGGTTTGCAGGCCGCGGTGAGCGAGCTGGGGTACCGGATCGAACCGAGGACCGATGACGGTGGCACTGGGATCGAAGGCCACGAGGAAGCCGACCGGCGGGCAGAGATCCGCGACCTGGGCCGCCGCGTGGTCTTGGGAGCTCTCCTCATCCTCCCCACCCTGTACGCCGTGATGGGTGGAGAACTTTTTGGCCTCCCGGTCCCAGGGTGGATGGAGAACCCGTGGACCCAACTGGTCCTCACCACCCCGGTGTTCTTCTACACCGGCTGGCCCATCCATCGCACCGGCTGGTTGGCGTTGACCCACCGCAGCGCCGAGATGAACAGTCTCATCACCGTCGGTACCACCGCCGCGTTCGCCTACAGCCTCGTGGTCACCGTGGCGCCCGGTCTGCTACCAACCGAGCTGCGTCAGGTCTACTACGAGGCGGTGGGGGTGATCATCACCCTCATCCTCTTGGGTCGGCTGATTGAGGCCCGGGCCAAGGCCGGCACCGGGGAGGCGATCCGTAAGCTGATCGGCCTCCAGGCCAAGACCGCCCGGGTGATCCGCAACGGAGACGAGGTCGAGGTCCCCGTCGACGAGGTAGTGGTTGACGACCTGGTAGTGGTCCGCCCGGGGGAGAAGGTGCCGGTAGACGGAGAAATCGTCGAAGGCAGCTCCACCCTCGACGAGTCGATGGTCACCGGCGAGTCGATCCCCGTGGAGAAGCAGGAAGGTGACACGGTGATCGGGGCCACCCTCAACCAGACAGGAGCGTTCCATTTGTGGGCGACTCGGGTGGGTCGAGACACCATGTTGGCCCAGATCGTCCGGATGGTGGAAGAGGCACAGGCATCCAGGGCGCCCATTCAGCGGCTGGCGGACCGGGTCGCTTCCTACTTCGTCCCGGCGGTGATTTTCGTCGCCATCGTCACGTTCGTGGCATGGTTCGTCGTCGGTCCGGCACCGGCACTGATCTTCGGTCTCGGGGCCAGCCTGACGGTGCTCATAATCGCCTGCCCGTGCGCCCTGGGGTTGGCCACCCCCCTCTCCATCATGGTCGGCACCGGGAAAGGAGCCCAGCAAGGCGTCCTCATCCGGTCCGCGGAGGCGCTGGAGACCGCCCACAAGCTCCGCACCGTCATCTTGGACAAGACCGGAACCATCACCAGAGGAGAGCCCGCCCTGACCGACGTGGTCCCGGTGGGCTCACCCACCGACGACGAGCTGCTGGCACTGGTCGCATCGGCAGAACGGCTCTCCGAGCATCCCCTCGGTGAAGCCATCGTACGGGACGCCGAGGAGCGGGGTGTCGGACTGGTCGAACCCGAGGCGTTCGACTCGATCACCGGTAAGGGAATCCAAGCCACCGTCGACGGCCACCGGGTCCTTGTCGGGAACCGCCGACTACTCGACGACGACCAGATAGAGACCGCCGCCCTCGAGGAGGCCGCCCAAGACCTTTCCGAAGCCGGGAAGACGCCGATGCTGGTGGCGATCGACGGCGACCCGGCGGGAGTGGTGGCCGTGGCCGACACCCTCAAGGACGGTTCCGCGGCGGCGGTAGCCGCCCTGGCGCGATTGGGTGTGGAGGTGGTGATGATCACCGGCGACAACCGTCGCACCGCCGCCGCCATCGCCCGTCAGGTGGGGATCGAGCGGGTGCTGGCCGAGGTGCTCCCCGAGGACAAGGCCCTCGAGGTGCGACGTCTCCAGGGAGAGGGGACGCTGGTGGGTATGGTGGGCGACGGGATCAACGACGCTCCTGCCCTCGCCCAGGCCGACGTGGGGATCGCCATCGGCTCCGGCACCGACGTCGCCATCGAAGCCGCCGACGTCACCCTCATCTCCGATGAACTGGAGGGAGTGGTGACCACCATCACCCTGAGCCGGGCCACCATGGGCAACATCCGACAGAACCTGGGCTTCGCCTTCGGTTACAACACCCTCGGTATCCCGATCGCCGCCGGGGTCCTTTACCCGGTGATCGGGTTGTTGTTGAATCCGATCCTCGCCGCCGCGGCGATGGCCCTCAGTTCCCTCTCGGTGGTCGGCAACGCCAACCGTCTCCGCCGCTACCAACCCGAGCCCCTTCCACCGGTCGAAGAGCCGACGACCCGAGAACCCACGGTGGAGACACCAGCACAGCAACAGAAAGAGGACCAGATGGAAACGGTAAGGGATCCCGTGTGCGGGATGGACGTCGACCCGGCGACGGCCGCCGCCAGTCACGACCACCAAGGACACAACTATTACTTCTGTTCCGAAGCCTGTCACCGCAGCTTCGTATCCGACCCCGGGGAGTTCGTGGACGTCGAGCAGGACGGTTGATCTACGACAGTAGATCGTAGGTCGGTTATCGTAGCGGGATGCTCCTCAGCTCGATCAGCTACCCGCCGATACCGATGTTCCGTCTGGGACCGCTCCATCTCTCGCTACACGGTCTGTTCGCAGCGCTCGGGTTCCTCGTCGGGGCATGGCTGTTACAGCGTCTCGCTCGACGAAAGGACATCGACGGGGAGGCCCTGTCGTCGGCGCTCACCTGGGCGCTGGTGGGTGCTCTGGTGGGTGCCCGCTATCTCACCGTCCCCGCCGCTCTCCTCGACGGTGTCCCCATCTCAGATGCTCTTTCCCCGCTGGGAGGGTCGTTCTCCATCCTCGGTGGTTTCGTCGGGGGGATCGCAGCTGCCTGGTGGCGACTCAACCGTCTCGACATCCCATTCATCCCGGTGGCGGACCTGGCCGCACCCGCCCTGGCCTTGGGAACGGTGGTGGGCCGCCTCGGGGACCTGGCCATTGTCGAGCATCTCGGCTCACCCACCGGCTTCCTCCTCGGCTACACCGTGCGGGGCGGCTACGACGTCGCCCCGGCGCACAATGCACTGGAATGCCTACCGGAGGGTGCTGTCTGCGGTACGTATCACCACACCGCCCTCTACGACCTGATCGGAGCGGCGGTGCTGTTCGGGGTGTTGTGGTGGATGCTGCGCCGCCGGTGGCAGCCCGGAGTCATGTTTGTCGTGTGGGCTGGCTGGTACGGGTTGCAGCGTTTCGCTATCGACTTCACCCGGATCGGCAACGACATGGATCGGATGGCCGGACCACTCACCTGGAGCCAGTGGGTGGGTTTGGCCGCCGGGGTGGCGGCGTTGGGGTGGCTGGTGTGGAGCTGGCGACGTCGAGGGCGTCTCACCGAGACCACCCATGTTGACTCGGCGGGCTGAGCCCTGCTGGAGTCAGAGGGAGATACAGGAGGGTCCCTGTGGATACGGGACTGTGTCTCGGGGTGCCCGGGGGGTTTGGACGATGGTCCCGGTGTCGATGATGAGTCGCCCGTCGTCGGTGACCTCTACGAAAAATCGGTCCAGGTTGCGGGGGGGCGGGGCCGGCCTGATACTCGCCGAACAGGTTGTATTTGGAGCCGTGACAGGGGCACTCGAACCCTCCTGAAGGGTCGCACCATGGGGCCCGGCATCCGAGGTGGACGCAACGCCAGTACATGGCCATCAGCCCACCGGCTGTCAACCCGGGCTGGTCGAACTGGGAGACGCTTAGCTGATCCGGGTTGATGGGCACCACGTAAGCCCTGGCCTCATTGACCACCAACGGCGCCACTCGTCCGTCCTGTAGCAGCTGGGTCGAGATATCATCGATCGGCCCGACATCGACCCGGGCACCGAAACCCCCGGACAGCCTGGGCCATAAGAAGGCAAGTGAGGCCGTCCCCAGAGTGGCCAGATAGGCGCCGAACATGCCACCCGCGGCCCGGTTGAAGAATTGGCGGCGGGTGACGCCGGCCTCTTCGGGTGGCACTTCCACCGTCCGGGTTGCCTCCATCACCGTTATGCCCGCTGATCCGGCATCGGCTACCGCCTCTGTCTCGGCGTCTTCCCGCGCCGGGATTTCCGACTCAGACGCTTTGGTGAGTGGGACTGTCCGGCGTGACTCCACCTTCTCGATGGACCGTGGATGGGTTCGTGATGCACGCTCATCTGGCCCACCAGAGTGACGGTAGGCGATGGTGAAAACGCCGGCCACGGCAACGAGGGTTACCACCGCCACCCCGATGAGGATGATGCTCGACGGGTCCATGACCCTTCCTTAGCTAACTACTACGCCACATCATAGTTAAGTTTGGGTGCTGAGGGTACAGGTGGTTTTGACGTGCGGGCTAACTGAGAGGTCGGGGTTTGGATTCAGGCAGTCTCGTCGACCTGCATCGGGCAGCGGGCACGCAGCTCGGGACTCTGGTTGGCGAACTCTGTCGACACACCTCGATGCGGGCCGAGGCGAAACCGGTAACGATCAGCGGAAATAGTCACAATCGAGAATTCTAGGCGCTACGGGGTGTAGTAGCCGAGCTACGACCCGGCGCGGTCCCACGACCGCGGCGAGTCGGATACTCAGAGCACGCAGAGACCGGGGTTGGTCACCGCAAGAATCGACATGCCCGTCGCCCAGGCCAGCGATCCCGTCGCGACCAAAGCCGCCACCCATACGGCGACGTATCCGGTGACCACCCGGAGTCGGGAGGGTCGAGGTGGCGGGTCGGACAAAGCCTCAGCCCGCTCGGAGATGGTGTCGACCGGACCGAAAGAGGCAACTTCGGGTCCCAGGCCCGCCCAGGCGACTTCCAGCAGGGCGCTACGCACCCCCTGGCGTCCGGTGGGGGCGACCGCTCCGGCCTCCTCATCCGCCCAACGCTCCAGGGCCAGCCTCACGTTCGCCACCCCCCACCGCGTCGGTGGAAACCAGGCGAAGGCAGCAGCGACGGCGGCCAACGCTGCAATGAATCCGTCGTGCCCGTAACGGGCATGGACCACCTCGTGGGCGCAGACCGCCTCGGTGAGCTCCCCATCAATCCTATCGAGGAGACCCTGGGATACCACCACCTGGGGAGGTCGTCCGCCTACGGCGTAGGCGAGCAGATCAGCAGTGGGAACCACCACCAGATCGTGGTCGCCGCGTCGTTCGTGGACACCGAGCCAGGACTCCACACGCATCCTTCGCTGGATCCTCCTCACCCGCCAAGCACCCCCGAATCCCATACCAGCCAGGACCACTACCACGATGCCCGCCGTCGCTCCGGCCTGCCAGCCACCGGGCGCCAAACCACCGAGCATGCGGCGGCACACCCGAGCCAGCTCGGTGGCTCCCAGCAGATCCAACCATGCCGGCGCCGCCCAGAGCAGAAGCCCCGCTACCACCAGGGCGAAGCCGGTGAGCAGAACGGCCAAGGCGTTTCGGGTCCAATGAGCAGGATGACCCTTCCGAACAGATACCAGCCCCGGGACGGAGAGGAGGACGAGGCCACTGATGATGAGAAGCGGGATCATCGGTCAGCACGCAGCAGACGGCGTAACTGGTCGCGGTCGGCTGTCTCCATCTCCGAAACGAAATGGACCAGCGCCTTGGCCCGGTTGGTGGCTATCCCCAACAGCTCGCTCATCCGTTGTGCCGTCCACTCCTCCCGAGTCTGCAGTGGGTGGTAGGCGTAGGCTCGCCCATCCTTACGCCGCTCCAACAGATCTTTCTGCCACAACCGCACCAGGATGGTCATCACGGTCGTGTATGCCAGGTCGCGTTCGCCCTCCAGCAGCTCGAGCACCTCCCGTGGGGTCGACCAACCGCCACCATCCCACAGCGCCTCCATCGCCCGGGCCTCCAACTCCCCGAGTCGGGGGAGATCGGAGATGCCGATGTGGTCATCAGACGAATTGGGACGACGAGCCATCATCCTGCCAGCCTAGCCGCCTCTGGGTCGGGCACCGCCCCTCATCTACGACGTAACATAGTTGAAGATGGGAATCACCGACGCCAACGCCCAGGACAGCCAATCGTCAAGCCGGAGGCGTCGCGCCGGGTTCTATCTGCGGTTGGTATCGGGCGTCGCCATCGTCGCGGTCGTTGTGGTGGTCGTGGCGTTTGGGAGTCGCTTCGGATCCGACCCCAACCTGGTCGATTCCCCTCTCATCGGCCAACTCGCCCCTGACCTGGCGTTACCACTACTCGACGGCGATGGTGAGCTTCCCCCCTTGAGACTCTCCGGAAGGGTGGTGGTGGTCAACTTCTGGGCGTCGTGGTGTGTGGCCTGCCGCGCCGAGCACGACGACCTGATGGCCACAGCCGGGGCCTTCGAGGATAAAGATGTCGTCTTCCTGGGTGTCGTCTACCAGGACGATCCCGAAGCTGCCGTCGCCTTCCTCGACGAGCTGGGATGGGGCGCCAACTACGAGTACGTGCTCGACCCGGGTTCCCGCACCGCCACTCCTTCGGGGTGTTCGGGGTCCCCGAAACCTACTTCATCGACCCCCAAGGCACCGTCGTCGGGAAGATCACCGGGGAGTCCAACGCCGCCCTCCTCGGCAGCACCCTCGACAAGATCCTCGCTGGGGATCGACCCGGTCAACAAACCGTTGGAACCGTTCAAGAGGCCCCTGGAGGTTGACTCGCGTTCACCGCGGATCAGACCGAAACGCTGACCTGGGCAGCCGACTGGCGATCTCGGGCCAGGCTGTGCAGGTTCCACACCAGAGACGCCGACATGGCCACCACCGCCACCGGGAAGAACCAGCTCCGCAAAGCGATCAGTGCCAGGGTGAACTGGGCCCCGAGGACCAGCGCCACGGTGGGGACACAGCAGGCGAAGCCGGTCAAGAAGCCGGGTAGTGACCCGAGGAGGCCCCCCAAGGCCCGGCGTCGACAAGCCCGGGCATGGCGGTAGGCGTCCACCGCCACCACCAGGTTGAGCGCCACCAGCCCACCCAGAACCAGACCCATCAGAATGTTGAGGGGAGAAAGGAGCAGGGTGATGCGGTCGGTGAGATAGAAGGCGGCCACCGGCTCGAAATAGAAGGGCGCGATGGGTTCGGTCAGTCGGAAGATCCAGCCAGGGAGGAGCTCGGGGATGATGAACGAGAGGGGAGCCACCACACCAAGAGGAGTCGGAGCCAGGTCCCTATCGGACCCATGGTCGTAGCCGATCCTGAACCTCGCGACACTCCCATTGCCGTCACGGATGGACGCCATCACTCGGCATAAGTGGGGCGGTGGGCTCCACCGGCAGCGACACTCACCCCTTCGGCGAGTGTCGGATGGATATGGACCAGGCGCCCAAGTGAGTCAACGGTGATTCCCGCCGCGGCCGCCACGACGATCTCGTGGATGAGCTCGCCGCCGTGGGCCCCTACCACGGTGCCACCCACGATTCTCCGCTTGGGGTCGGCGACGATCTTGACGAAGCCCGCGATCTCACCCATCGCCCGAGCCCTCCCCACCCCACGGAAATTCTCGACACCCACCACGACATCATCACCAAACCTGGTGCGGGCGGCTTCTTCTGTGAGTCCGAAGGACGCCACCTCGGGATCGGTGAACACGGCATGGGGGACGAGACGATGCGAGGAGTCGATGTCCTCGTTGTGGAACAGACTCCGGTAGAGGAGGGCGGCGTCGTCTCGGGCGGAATGGGTGAACATGGGAGGTCCCACCACGTCACCGATGGCATAGACCCCCGGTGCGGAGGTGGCATAGCCGAGGTCCACCTTGACGAACCCGTGCTCATCGACCCCAACTCCTGCATTGTCGAGACCGAGATCGATCGTGTTCGGGGTGCGACCGGTCGCCAACAGGAGATCGGAACACGAGACATGACCGCGGTCGGTCTCGACCCCCACCGAACCATCGTCGTCGCTGCTTACCGCCAGCATGGTCACACCGGTGCGAACCTCGATTCCCTCCTCTGCGAACACCGACTCCACCACCGCGGACACGTCGGGATCTTCGGCGGGAAGGAGACGCGAGGCTCTGTGGATCAGCGTCACGTCGGCGCCGAAACGACGGAACATCTGGGCGTACTCACAGCCCACATAGCCGCCGCCAACCACGATGAGATGCCGCGGGACCTCGTCGAGGTCGAGCGTCTCGGTCGACGTCAGAAAGCCCGATTCCCCCACTGCTTCGGGGATGGTGGGACGGGCGCCCGTGTTGATAACAATGGTCTCCGCCCGATATCTCACCCCATTCGCCTCCAACGTCCGCTCGTCTACGAACCTCGCCCGGGCTTCGACCAGCTCGAGACCGTCGGCTCGGGTTACCGCTCGATAGGAACCGTCCCGAATCCCCGCCACCACTTTGTTCTTGCGTGCTACCACTGTGGCCATGTCGACGGCGACTTCGCCGGTGTCGACCCCGAACTCGGCGGACCGACGGGCGAGATGGGCGATCCTGGCGGAATGGATCATGGTCTTGGTGGGGATACAACCCCGATTGAGACAGGTCCCACCCAGCAGGTCGCTCTCCATCAGGACGGTGGGACCGTGGCGCGCCGCCCGCAACGCCATGGGGAGTCCTGCCATCCCTCCCCCTATCACGACCATGTCCACCTTCTGAATCATGGTCATCGCAAGGAACGGTAGAAGGTGCGCAGGTCGCCGATGAGCATGTCAGGCACTTCCATGGCCGGGAAGTGTCCGCCCCGGTCGAACTCCGACCAGTGCACAATGTTGTGGGTGGGTTCGGCGAGGCGACGGAGCGACAGGGCGACCTCCCGGGGGAACACGGCTACTCCGGTCGGCACCGTGGAGGGCTCCTGGCTCCCCACTACGTTGCCGCCCGCACGATCGGGGCGGTCTGATGAGCGCCCGGCGTCCGCCATCCTGCGAAGCGTTGCATCCTCCTTGTAGAAGCGGGCCGAGGAACCGGCGGTGCTGGTAAGCCAGTAGAGGGTGACGTTGTGAGGAGCTGGTCGCGGTCCACCGCCTCCTCGGGTGTCTCAGCCGAGTCGGTCCACTCCTTAAACTTCTCCACGATCCAGGCCAGCTGACCGACTGGTGAGTCAGAGAGGGCGTATGCCAGCGTTTGAGGGCGAGTCGCCTGGATCACTGCGTATCCACGTTGATCCCGCCAAAACCGCCGCAGATCCTCGAGACGCTCCTGCTCGGCCGCGGTCAGAGCGGTCAGCTGGTCCTTGGTCGGCGTCGTAGGAAGCCCATTCACGTGCACGCCGACGATGCGGTCAGGGTGGAGGCGTCCCAGCTCGGGCGAGACCAGCGATCCGAAGTCGCCGCCGTGGGCGCCGTAGCGGTCGTATCCCAGCCGCTCCATCAATGCAGCGAAGACGACGGTGACACGATCCAGACTCCAGCCCGTCTCACCCGTCGTTCCTGAGAATCCGAAGCCGGGAATCGACGGTGCCACGACGTGGAAGGCATCGGCGGGATCGCCGCCGTGTGACCGTGGGTCGGTTAGCGGTCCGATAATCCCGGCGAATTCCACGATCGACCCCGGCCAGCCGTGGGTGAGGATGAGCGGGAGGGCGTCGGGCTCTGGCGATCGCACATGCATGAAATGCGACTCATGCCCGTCGATAGTCGTGATGAACTGGGAGAATTCGTTGAGGCGTGCTTCGTGTTCTCGCCAGTCATACCCGTTGCGCCAGTATTCGGCCAGCCTCTGCAGGTAGTCGAGCGGCACTCCATAGTCCCAGCCCATTCCGGGCGGGTTGTTGGGCCACCGCGTGCGGGCCAGACGCTGATGAAGGTCTTCGAGAAGCTCGTCAGGTATGTCGATGCGGAAGGGCCTAACTTCGCTCATGCTCTGGATGGTGACATCCATCAGGGGCTGAGAGGGGATCCTATGACGCTCCCCAACCACAGTCGGTTGACCATCTGTCCAACCTGGAACGCCTCATCGACGGTGACGGTGAACAGGCTCGGCCGATCGGCCATCCACTCCTCCGCCGATTCGGCCGAGGTGAAGAAGTGGATGTGATGGCAGAAGGTCGCGATGACGTCTGCCCCGAAAGAGTCCTCCGGTTGGAGGAGCGACACCACAGCCTCGGGAGGCCGGACATTGGTGACGCCTTCCGGGGTGACGGTGAGCTGTACGGTGGCCCCGTTGTTTGGGTCGGTGGACTCCACATGTGCTTCCTGGCCCAGGATCTCGGTAATAAACAGGGTGTCCCAGGCGCACCACCCGTACACCGTGGCCTCTCCCACCTCCATGGCATGGCTGGGTTTGAAGTGGCGGATATCCAGGCCGAAGAAGCCGACAATCCGTTCCTGGTCGTCCCACAGCACCCCCGAAAGAGAGTGGAAAGTCTCGGCGACCTGCTCCTCACTCACGTTGGCCGCTTCGCTGATCTGCCGCGGAGTCACCGGCTCGCCCTTGGCGAGGAGCCGGAAGGTCTGGACGGCGATCTCTTGATCCTGTGGAGTGCGCTCCGGTAACGCGTCGGCCACCCGACGGGCCCACTCCTCGAGTAATGCATTGCTCGTCATGTTTGGCTCCGATTCGTTGACTTGGCGCTCATGGCCCCCCACCATATACCTTCAAGTACAGTTGAAGGTCAAGTGGTATGATGACAAGTATGCAGATTGGCGAAGTAGCACGAAACGTTGGGATGGCCACCTCGGCCATCCGGTTCTACGAGGAAGCCGGGCTCTTGGACGAGCCGGATCGGACCGCATCCGGCTATCGGGTTTACGACCCGTCGGTCATCAACCGATTGACGTTCATTCAGGCTGGTCAGGCCGTGGGACTCACCCTCAACGAGTTGCGTGACGTGTTACTGATCCGGGATCGGGGGGAGGCTCCCTGTCGGCACGTGAGGGAGCTGATCGACACGCGCCTACAAGAGGTAGACGCCAAGATCAGGGGACTGCGTGCACTCAAGAAGGAACTCAACACACTCGCCAAGACCGCAGTCGACCTCAACCCTGCCAGCTGTCCACCGGATAGTGTGTGCAAAATCCTCACCAGCGTCACCTGACCTTCACCGACGAACCAGGCGGGGGAAGCCCGGCTGGATCGGATTCACAACCGAAAGTTGCCATGGTCGCGGACCGCACCCGAGCGAGCCCGACTGAGCCGGGCGGTGTTGGCCGCGTCGTGGAGAGATCTGACCGACACGAGCCCTCAAACAGTGCCAGCCCAAGTTCTCAATGCCTCAAAAGGCCGTCGGAACATGGAGCGCCTGCCCGGGACGTCAGGGGTGGCAGTAGTAGGCGCTGCTCGAGCAGCACAGCTTGGCGCTCATCACCCGTCTTCGCCACAACAGCCCGCTGATGAGGCCGAACAGAACTACCGCAGCGCCGATCATCAGCCATGTGGCCGGAGCGCCAGCATCCAAAGCCGCTCGGGCGAGGGTGACGAGGGCCAGCACGATCAAGAACCCGGCGAGGAAGCGGCGCAGCGCATCTTGGGGAACGCGATCCGCCAGCCAGCCGGCGAGCTGGCCACCGATGAGCACCGCCGGCACCGTCATGACCACGATATTCCACGGGAATTGGCCGTCCGTGCCCAGCACCGCGGTGAGGTGGGTGAGGGCGGCGGTGGCAAAACCGGCGATGACGAGGCGGTTCGTCCCAATGGCGATCCACAGGGGCATCCGCCTCATCACCTGCTCGATGATGGCGATCTCGCCCACCGCAAACCCGACCAGGCCTTCGAACGTGCCTCCGGCCACCATGGCGGCGGCCCGCAGCCGATCGTTCGTCCTTCGATACCGGTAGGAACGCCCTTGTCGGTCGTGATGCTCGACCAGATCGGAGCCTGGACCATCCTGTATCGCCTCCCGCGTCTCCGATTGGCCCTCGTCCTTGGGAGCGCGGTAAAGGAGGAACGCGAACAGAAGCATCCTCGTAGCGCGACGGAAGCGGACCTCACCTGTTGCTTCTGCCGCAGACCAGGCCGCAAGACGGGCCCGCTAGTCGTCCGCGGGACCATGCGCATATGCGGCCATTGTCTGGCCCTGGCCGCCGCCACGTTAGAAGAGCACGAACTACCCAGCCCAATACAACGGCGCAAGAAGAGGCATCGGGAAGAGGTGATCGACTCATCGAGGTTCACCGACCGTATGCATGAAGTCCTCGGGCGGGCGGCGCAAGAGGCGCAGAACCTCGGCCATTCTTCCGTCCTCCAAGATCACCTCGTGCTGGCCATCCTCGGAGTAGCCGACTCGTTGGGAGCCAAGGTGCTGGCCGAGGTGGGAGTTGACGACGAGACCGTCCGCCGCGACCTCGTCGCCCGCCACCCAGACCGAACCGACGGATCCACCCCTCGGCATGGCACCCGAGACAAAACGGACCCTCGAGTTGGCCCGGTCGGAGGCGCAGTTACTGAACCACAACTATGTGGGCACGGAACACCTGGTGCTGGCCCTGACACAGAGCTGGGACCCGGTGGACCAGTTAAGCCAGCTCGGCGCCGATCCAGAGAGCATGCGTGAACATATCTACCACCTCCTCGCCGGTCGATAGCCTAAGTGGCGCCGTGGTAATGACTTGGGTAGGCCTCGCAAGGAGTCCGTCCTACCCCGGCAGATCGGTCCTTCCTACGCCGTTGACATCACCTCTTCTGACGCCAACGCTGTCGTGACTCCCAAGCATCCACGAGGTGGAATCCAACTATGCAAGGGTGCGGTTCATGGTTTTTCGGGGTGTATCGACCTTGAGCCCGCAGGACCAACTCGGAGACCACACCGATCTCACACCCCGGTGTGCCCAGCAGGATCGCCAGCGATATCAGGAGCCCATATACGACCAGGAACACCGTATCGACCCCGTATATCAACCAGGTCACCGGAGCCACCCGGCCTTCCGCCATCACAACAACAACGGCCAAACCAGCCACGCCGGCGATCATCACAGCCAACGTTCGCCAGCCCCATCTCGGACCGAAGGAACCTCTGGTGCCGCCAAAGAAAACCGTGAGGAGCGCCAACACAAAGATGGTCCAGAGACCGGGTTCACCGTGGGTCAGGTTCAACGTCGACAGATCGATGGTCACCAGGTCATAGGCGCCCCAGAGCATCGCCGCTGCGAACAAGAGACGATAAATCCGGCCTACCGGCCCGGTCCTCCACACCAAGGTCCGGGGGGATGAGTTCGTTTGCAAGGTTGTGGGCGGCACGGGCAGGTCCTTTCCAGCGGCTGGCACCGTACAATACACCTTCAAGTGCTCTTGAATGTCAAGAGACTATCTCAACCAAGCCCCGGTAGGCCACCACGAGAAACGCCTTCTTCTCGACTCTCCCCAGAACCGCGCCGGTCAGTTGACACTCCAGGTGGCGAACGCATGGTGTCGAGGGCGGCCCGCCCCTCCATCGTCTTTCGCAACCTCACGCTCCACGACGCCGGCCTCCACGACATTGGCGTCGTCGGGTAGGACATCGAGCAGCTCTTCGGCGTCCCAGAGCCGGTCTATATCGGGAGGTCCACCATGACCCTCCTCGAGGTTGCGTTTGGCGTGACCCACCATGAAGAGCTCGGAATCATCATGGGCATCATCCAGTCAGAACAACTCGAACACGGCGACCCCGACACCATCTTCGAACGGGTCATGGTGGAAGGACCCACCACCGTGAGACCGAGCGAAGAAACCAAAGCCCTCACCGAGCGCATGCGAAGCGCCGACGTGGCCGCCATCCTGGTCTCCAGCTCAGACGGCAAACTCCTTGGGCTATACCAGGCAGCGGCTTACTAATGCGATCTTCACTAAAGAGGGCTCGGGTTCGAGCCTGATCAGGTTGCAGGAAATACCCATTTCCCTGCCACCTCCATGAGACAATCAACCCATGACAAAAATCAGGTCAATCATGTCGAGGCCGGTCGGGGATGATGGAGGACCCAGGGACGGATGCGTCAAATACCGCTGCAACCTACCGCCTCGAAATCGACGCTCCGCCTACGCATTTCCTGCTACCTTGAACCGGTATTGGCGTGACAGGCCTCCCATGGCGTCCTTGACGCTGGCAAGGGGAGTGGCCGCACCAACGGTCGAGACGGCTTGGAAATTCGCGGGAGGTGCCGTGTGGTAGCGGAAGTTTCACCGCTCTATTCCTCCGATGAGACACTGGCCACCGCCGTGGACCTCTTTCTGGATCCGAGCCGGGATTTGATGGCGTCGACCCGACGTACCTACGACAAGACCCTCCGGGTTCTCGCTGCCGACCTCGGCGGCGACCACCGGCTGGCGGATGTCACCCGAGACGACCTAGAGGAGCTCCTGCGAGCCCGGTGGGATCACACCGCACCGGCGACATGGAACCGCCACGTCGCAGTCCTGGGATCCTTCTTCGCCTACTGCGTCGACCGGGAATGGCTGATCGTCTCACCAGCCCGCAAACTGGAACGAAGAAAACCCCGAAAGACACCCGAGCAGGAACGCCAAGACCAGGTGCTCACCCACTCCGAACGAGACCGACTGTTCACACTACGGTCTGCCAGCCTCCGAGACCGGCTCCTGTGGAGGATGCTCTACGACACCGCCGCCAGAGCCGACGAGATCCTCAGTCTCGACGTCGAAGACCTCGACCGCCCCATCAACCAAGCCGTCGTCAAAGGAAAAGGAGGAAGCGCCGAACGCGTCCACTGGACCTCAGAAACCGCCCGACTGCTCACCCGCTACCTCGCCGGCCGGAAATCGGGCCCACTCTTCCTCACCGAGCGAGGCGCCAGACCCGCCCATGCCGCCAGCTCCGACCGCTACGGCAACCAAACCCGACTCTCCTACCGACGAGCCGCCGCCATCTTCAAACAAGCCTCAGGGTCCACCCTTCACAAGCTCCGCCACTCTGCTCTCACTCACCTCGTCGAAGCCGGCGAGGACATTGCCCTTGTCCGAGCCAAAAGTCGCCACACCTCGTTGCGCAGCCTGGAGCGGTACACCAACCCCTCCTCAGGAGCGATCGCTGCGCTCACCGACCGGCACGACCCCAACCGGCGCGGTCGATGACTCTGGCTCAACTGGGTAGCGTCGCTTTCATCCTCTACTCCTGACAGCCTGCTTGACCCGGTATTCCATGGCCGTCGCTTCCCGGCCACTCGAGGCGGCCAGGGACACGGCTGGGGAGCTAGTTCGGCTTCGCCAGCGTCTCATCGAGGTTGTCAACGATCCGGGTCGCCGGACGGTGACCATTCCTGTCCACGAGGTAGCAGCGGTACTCCGATCCCAGTAACACCTCAGATATCCAGCGGCGATGACGATATCGACCGCTGCCGCATAGATCGGAGCTCAAGTGTCGACCCTATCGACGCTGGTCGCCCTCGCTGTGCGTGGCAGTCTCACCACAGTCGCCATGTTGAACAGACCGGACTGCAACGTCGTGACTGCCGCACTGCGTGACACTAACGCTGATCCCTAAGAGCCTGATTCGCCGACTCTCAGGCTTTCTGTCATGTCGTCTTAGTACTCTCCGAGGAGAGACGAGCGATGAGGGAGAATCAAGATGGGATTGCTGGACCGATTGAAGTCCAAGGCTGTCGAGAAGGCGAAGACACGGGTGATGGCGGGGTCGACCGGCGTGCCGTACGAGTTTGCGATAGTCGATGTCGAGACCACGGGATTGGATCCGCGAATCGAGAGGATCATCGAGGTTGGTATCGTCATCACCGACGCGAACGGTCGGGTGGTCGACGAGTTCTGCACGCTGGTACAACCCGAGGGCGAGGTCGACTTCGGCGGCAGAGCGCCGAAGGTGCACCTCATCGAGACAGATTGGCTGAAGGCCGCTCCGACTACATCGATGGTGCTTCCCCAGGTCGCCCACCGCATCAACGGCCGCATCATCGTGGCGCATAACGCCAAGTTCGACACCGAGTTCCTCGAGGAAGAGTTCAGGCGCACCTACGGGTGGAGCTACGACGACCTGGGCGACTGGTCGACGCTCTGCACAGTCGATTTGTGTCGTGGTCTCGAGCTCCCGAGAAAGCTTGACGCCGCCTGCCGTGCCGTCGGCATCCGTTATGAGAAACACAACGCTCTGGGTGATTGCCAGGCGACGTCTCAGCTCTTGCATACTTTCATGGGAAAGATCGACCCCTCGACCTTCGCCGGGGTGACCCCTACAGCGATCCCTCACCTGCCGGACCTCCACCCGGACTATCGACCGGTGCTGCGCGATCGAGCGGCCGAGGTCACAACTGCCCGGCCGGTTTTAGAGAACCTCGTTGGAATGTTGCCGGTGCACGACGGCTCTACCGACCGCGACCCAGCGTCAGCCGACGCATATTTGGTGGCGCTTGAAGATGCGATCGCCGACGGCTACATCTCGGCCGACGAAGTCAATACGCTCACAGTGACAGCCACCCGATACGGCTTGACATCCGATGAGTTGCGAGACCTTCACCAGGAGGTAGTGCTTGGTCTCATCGACACAGCTCTCGAGGACAATCGAATCTCCAAGGCAGAACGTGCCGAGATCGAACAGCTTGCTACCTGGCTCTCCGTCGACGTGAGCGACTGGACTGCGATCACCAAGGCTGCCAGAGCCCGCATCAAGGCCGCCGTCGCGGATTTTCGCGACGAGATGGCGGACAAGAGGGTGGCCTTCACCGGCACCGGCATCCACAAGGCGAACTTCCGCGAGGCACTGGCAGCCAAGCACTCGTTTGACTACAGCACCCGCGTCCGCGGTGACACCGACCTGTTGGTGATCGGTACGGAGTCCACGGAAGCAAAACAGGTCGAAATGGCGCAGGAGATTGGGATTCCGATCCTTGTCGAGTCGACCTTCTGGCGACAGCTCGGTGAGGTTTGACACGTGGGAGCGGATAACCACAATCGGGCCAGATCAGTTCCGGGTCCCCGTCCTCGAAGGATCATCAAGGAGGTCCCGGAGAGGCCCGCAGGCCCTCCTCGAGATCCGTCACAGGTCTAACCACCTTCCGGCATGATGCGAATGCCGAGGTGAGCCAACCTGTAGTGGGTGGGATCTGGGATCGTCCGTCGACCAGCCCTACGACAGCTTTGACACGGCGGGTGTCAAAGATGTTGTGACGGTAGGTGCGATCGCAATCGAAGGACAAGGTGAGGAAGAGACCCCATTCCCTGCTGTACGGGTGATTGCCCAGGCTCAGGAAGAGCCGTACACTTCCAACGTGCGAACCATTTCCACAGCGAGCGATCCATCCCTTCACGAGATGCCTCCGCGAGGTTGGTATTTCGCCGCGGAGGTCGGACAACTCGCGGGCGTTTCAGGGAACACAGTCGGACAGTGGAAGCGTCGTGGATACATTCAAGCGTCACAGTCGGCTGACGGTTACCCAAATGTCTACGCCTACCAGGATGCGGCGGAAGCCATGGTCGTGCATGACCTTATCGATCACGACGTGCCCCTGCGGAACATCAAACGTCTGATTGAGAAACTCAGAGTGGAGAACGGTCGAGGCTGGCCGCTTCAGGCTGAACGACTGTTTGTTCCTAATGAGCCCTCGATCCGGAGACCGGTGTATGTCGAGAAAGGGGAGGACTTTGCAGACCCAAATGCGCTTACGCCATGGAACTACGTGATCGACGCCGGCAACCTTAAATTGATCGCGGAACAGTTACATAGGGGCGGATGGGCGGTAAGAACTCTGCCAGACCTTCAACACATCGAGGTCGACCCGGACAAGATGTCAGGCAAGCCTTCTATCAGAGGGCTCCGAATCGCAGCGGAGGATGTAGCCGTGATTGCGGCGGAGTCCGGACATAGCGTCCTCAAAGCGGAGTTTGGACTGAACAGACAACAGAACAGTGATGCCGTTGCCTGGTGGGACGCGGTCAAAGGATTCGAGGAAGCCGCCTAGCGAGTGTACCCGTTGCGGACGTTGGTGATCGATGCCGATATGCCTCGTCGGATCCGAACTGAAATCTCGCACCGCGGACGTAACGTCGAACGAGTTCAGCGCTTTGGGTTGAAGAACAGCAAGGATCCCGCTCTTCTGCCTGCTCTCGACGAGATCTTAGATGACTGGATACTGATTACTGGCGACAACAAAATGCCGTTCGCCCATGCGGCCGCGGTAAGAGAAGTCAGAGGGACAATCGCTACGATCGACCCTCGCCGACCCGATGGGGTAGACCTCATCAATTGGAGATTCGAGGTCGTCCATCGCTGGTTGCACAAGATGCACGAACAGAAGGCTGGGGAAGTTCGTCGGTACAGCTACAGATCACATCGAATCTGGACTCCTATCAATTGAGGGGTGAGCGCAACGCGGCCGCACCACACTCAATCTCCTTGCGCGACCAGCAACATAGGACCCCAATAACCGCATTGCATAATCCTTGCGCTCACCGTAGAGGTTATGTCAGTATGGATGTTGTCAGTGTCGATTTCGCCGCGGCCGCACTCTGTGTCAGTCACAGCCGCGTCCGTCCGGAGATATTGTCAAATGTTGTGGATGGGGTCATGTCAGGCTGCGACGTCCTCGGGGTCGGGCTGGTCGGTTTGGCTTCTTTCTTGTAGTTCTCCGTCGATGAAGACGGCTCGGGCTCGGACGAGGGCGACCAGGTGGTG
>WHTL01000015.1 GCA_009377735.1 Acidimicrobiia bacterium | reverse complement strand
GTTCTGTGCGGGTTTTTGACGGGCGATCTCAACCGGTGGACGCAACGATGATCTCGGCGAGTTTCTCTGATGGTGTCATCCAATCGAGGGTTTGTCTAGGCCGTCCGTTGAGACTGTCGGCGGCGGCGTCGAGTTCGGCTTCGGTCACTTTGGAGAGGTCGGTGCCCTTGGGGAAGTATTGACGTATGAGCCCGTTGGTGTTCTCGTTGCTACCGCGTTGCCATGGCGAGTGGGGGTCGCAGAAGTAGATGTCGACTCCGGTGTCCACCGAGAACTGGAGATGCTGTGTCATTTCTTTACCTTGATCCCAGGTGACGCTGCCACGCAGCTTCTCGGGGAGGGTCTGGATTTTTTGGGTCATTGCCTCTCGCACCTGGGCTGCGTCTCGGCCTCGGGGGAGGTGCAATAACATGACATAACGGGTGGTCCGTTCTACCAGGGTGCCGATCGCGCTGCGGTTCCCGGCTCCCATAACCAGGTCCCCTTCCCAATGGCCAGGAACCGCTCGGTCTTCAACCTCGGCGGGACGTTCCGAGATCATCACCATGCCGTCGATCTTTCCCCTTTTCTCCATTCGACCCTGAGGTTTACGTTTGGCACGTCCGGTGCGGAGACAGGCGGCAAGTTCTTTGCGTAAGGCGCCCCGCCCCTGCACATAAACCGACTTGTAGATAGTCTCAGGTGACACCCTCATAGTCTCGTCGTCTGGAAAATCCTTGACGAGACGACCCGAGATCTGTTCGGGCGACCAGAGCCTCTTCAACCATTTCTCCACCACCGTCCACAGATCGGGATCCTCTTCGAGTTTCCTCGGTTTTGGTCGTTTCGCCAGCTGATAGGCTCGCTCCTGGGCGGCATGCGGCCGATAACCCTCCCGACCCCCATTGTTGTCCACCTCCCTCGACACCGTCGAAGGAGCCCGACCCAACTCCCTGGCGATCGACCGGAACGACTCGCCGGCCCCCAACCCCAACCAGATCCGGTGCCGATCCGTCACCGAGAGACGACGACCCGTCCCCCCACCCAATGACTCCTTGCGGATCACCCCACCCAAAGGTCGGAGAACACAGGTGATCCCACCCTCTGAAATATCCACCTCCTCCAAAATCTGCGAATAGGTACAACCCTCCGCAGCCAGTCTCATAACCTCACGGCGGACCTCCACAGGCATCCGACGCCATCTGCGACGCATCACACAACCTCCATTCAACGAACAGCCATAGCCTCCTCACTCGTCAAGGATGTTGCAACGACCCTTAGAGACCGCCACGCGTTAAGGCGAGATTCTACGCGCAGAAGGAGGCGGAGACGATTATTCGCCGGTCTTTGGGGGCTGTGCGGGGATGGTGGCCCTCACCCTCCCACCCGTGCCGGGACGGATGGTGATGTGGCCACCGAGGCTGTTGATCAGCCCTCGGCTGATGGCAAGCCCCAAGCCGGCTCCGGAGCCATCTCTGCTTCTTGCTTCGTCGCCCCTGGTGAAACGCCCAAACACGTCGACATCGGTCGGGAAGCCTGGTCCGTCGTCCTCGATCTCGACCACCACATAACGGCGACGTAGATGCACCCTGACGTCAACCCTGCTCTTGGCGTGGCGGATGGCGTTATCGATCACATTCCGGAGTACCCGTGTCAATGCGGCAGGTGAGGTGACAGCGGGTAGGGCGCCAGGATGGGTCAGTTCGAGCTTGACATTGCGTTGGTCTGCGATAGGTCGGAGGGAATCGACCGAGCCCTCGGCCAGCTCACTGATATCACTCGGCTCGAACTTGAACTCGAGGTCTTCGGTATCGATGCGCGTGAGCAGGAACAGGTCCTCGACCAGGGCCGCGATATGCCGATTGTCGCGGGCAATCGCTTCCAGATATCGGGACGGGTTGGTCGCAACCCCGTCTTGGAGCGCCTCGACCGCCGCCAGCGTCGAGGCCAGGGGTGTTCTCAGGTCGTGACCGATATTCGAGAATAGGTCGGAACGGGCATTACGGTCGTCTGCCCGCGCCTGCTCCAACTGGTTGAGACGATCAGCAAGGGCGTCCACAGATCCGCCTACGGAACCAACCTCGTCACGACGCTTGAGACGGGATCGCATAGTGAGGTCACCGTCAGCGATCCGGTCGAGGGTTGACTCCACCTTGGTGAGGTCCCTTGTCATGAGGTCGGAGAGGAACCAGGTCTGCATGCCGGCGATGAGCATCCCCACCGACAAGGCAACGAGTAGCAGTTGCACCTGGTTCACGGTGAGGAACATCCCGACACCCGCGATGATCACCACGGAGGCGACGACGACCAGACCACTGGTCGCGATAAGAAGAAGTGTGATCCGGAAACTCGGGATTCGCCTTGACATGGAGACCAGAAGCGGCGTGAGGACGGCGACGGAGACGGCCATCACCACGAACAAAGCGAAGATGGGCATATTCGTATCTCGCTCGAGATCGAACACTCCGGCGACGGTCACGAGGAAGAGGGCGAAGATGCCCACCGCGACCAGGATTCGGCGGATCACGGCTGGAACCGGTAGCCGACACCCCAAACTGTCTGCAGCCGCTCCGGTTGCGACGGCTCCTGTTCTATCTTCGCCCGTAGCCGACGAATGTGCACTGTGACGGTGGCGGGATCCTGCCATTCTTCCGAGGACTCCCACACCTGAGCAAGCAATTGGTCACGACTGAAGACCTGTCGTGGCGAGGCGACCAGGAAGGCGAGAAGCTCGAATTCCTTTGCAGTCAGTTCGACTTCGTTTCCATTGAGGAAGACTTCCCTGGTATCGGTGTCTATGGCAATGTCACCGGCCACGAGACGACTTCCCTGCGTTGTCGCCGACCTGCTACGACGAAGCACCGATCGGACTCGGGCCACGATCTCCCGTGGCGAGAAGGGCTTTGTTACATAATCATCCGCACCCAGTTCCAGACCGAGGATCCTCTCCGACTCCTCCGTCTTCGCAGTGAGGAGAATCACCGGAACTCTGCCAGCGATAGCAGTGAGGATGTCGAGTCCGCTGCCGCCGGGAAGCATCACGTCGAGGACGATCAGATCGGGATGGCTGTCGGCAAGCACACCATCTGCCTCCTCGGCCGTCCCAGCCGTGAGGACGTTGAAGCCGTCGCGTTCCAAGTAGGTACTCAGGACGTCGCGAACCATCTCCTCATCGTCGACAACCAGAACTGACTGCATCCGAGAATGATAGGAACCTCGGGGGAAGAGGGGGTGTAGGCGGTTTTCGCATTGTTAATCATCACGATCGCCGGGGTTTATGATTTGAACCCATAATGGGGAGCATCGTGAACACTCACGACATGGCGACCAACTCCGAATCCTCATCCCCCAGCACTCTCTTCTGGACGATCTTGGGCGTTGTTGGTGTCGCTGCGGCCATGGCCGTCTCGGAGCTGATGGCAGGTCTCATAGCGGCAATTCCCTCGCTCATCCAGGGGATTGGGGACTGGGTGATCGACTCGGCGCCAACTCCATTGAAGAACTGGGCAATAGATACCTTCGGGACAGCCGATAAACCGGTACTGGTCGGCGGCATCATTCTCACGGCACTGTTGGTCGGCGGTGTCGTTGGAGGTCTCGCCAGAGGCAGATCCGTGACTATCGGAGTCGCCTTCGGGCTCTTCGGGGTTGGTGCCGCCTCCGCTACCATCGTTGGTTCGTCAAGCCGGCTTCTCCCGGCGGTTTCCAATGGTCTGATCGCAGCGTTGGTGGGCGCCTGGGTGTATTCCCGCCTGCCCGCGCTCGGAGTTAAATCTGAGGAGGATGGTGCGTCAGGAAGTCGCCGTCGAGTCCTGGCGGGTGCCGGCGCCGTGTTCGGGCTCTCCGTCTTGTTTGGCGGAGTTGGCCGTTTCCTGCTGGGCCGCTCCAGCGCGGCCACCGCTAGTCGTGAGGCCGCGAGTGCTCCATCACCTCCCATGACCCTGCCACCACCGCCACCGGCAACCATGTTGGAAATTGAAGGCATCACCCCTCTATTCGTCCCCAACGAGGACTTCTACCGGATCGACACTGCCCTCTCGGTTCCCCGTGTCGCTGTGGACGACTGGACGTTGTCGGTCACGGGGATGGTCAACGAGGAGCTCCAGCTCAACTTCAACGATCTCACCTCGCTGCCACTGGTGGAGAGGGATGTGACATTGTCCTGTGTTTCCAACCAGGTGGGTGGTGGTCTGGTAGGGAATGCGCGCTGGGTGGGGGTCCCGCTCGAGGAAGTCCTTTCACGCGCCGGGGTGGACGATGGTGCCGAGCAGATAGTGGGTCACAGCGTCGACGAGTTCACCGTTGGCTTTCCCCTCGCCGCAGCACGTGATGGTCGCACTGCGATCATCGCAGTGGAGATGAACGGAGAGCCGCTTCCCTTCGAGCACGGGTTCCCGGCACGTCTGGTGGTAGCTGGTCTGTACGGATATGTTTCGGCCACCAAGTGGCTGAGCGAGATCGAGTTGACCACGTGGGACGGGTTCGATGCCTATTGGGTGCCGAGGGGATGGTCCAAAGAGGGCCCGGTCAAGACCCAATCGCGAATCGACGTCCCCCGTGGGTCGGGTATCGAGGCGGGTCCGACGTCTATCGCCGGCGTCGCCTGGGCACCTGACGTGGGCATCGAAATGGTCGAGGTGCAGATCGATGATGACCCGTGGGTGGAAGCAGAGCTGGCAGAGTCCATCTCCGACGACTCGTGGCGCCAGTGGGTGTATCAGTGGGATGCCACGTCAGGAGACCATCGCATCCGGGTCCGGGCGACCGATGGTGAGGGCGTCGTGCAGACGGAGGAAAGAACGCCAGTGGCACCAGATGGGGCATCGGGATGGCATACCGTATCGTTGAGTGTGTCCTAGCCGATTAATCTCTGTGGTGTGCCAGAGAATCGTCGACGGCTAGATACCGTACTTGCGCCAACCTTTGTTGCCGACCTTGGGAACCAGTCAGAGGAATCTCTTCTTGAGAATCATCGTGTGGCTGATACGGTTGAGAACGAGCTAAGCCTTTTTCGCACAATGCTCCAGGCCCGAATCGACCTGCTCGAGTTCGAGCAGCGCCGACGTTCCGGGAGGGAATCACGGACCCTTATGGAGGCTCTCCCCGAATTGCTCAGCGGGCAGCGGTCGGATCACCACATGCGGTATTCCGACGTGCTGATCGACATCGAGGAGCGCTCGGGGCGGAGGCCCATCGACAAGGTGATCGATGGTGACCCGCTCCTCGTGCTGGACAGCATCGATGACGACCAGCTCGCCGATGCTCTCGCACAGTTGAGACACGAAGAGGAGTCGCTCTCGGCAACACGGCAATTGGTCCATGACGTCATCGACAAACTCAATCAGGCTTTGGCGGAGAATCGGCGCCTGGTTGAGGGGTGAGGATCGCCGAGAAGCGAGAAGGTGTCACCGAGGGTGTGCACGAAGTGTCTATCGCGGTGGTAGACGGCGGCAATACCGTCTTCTCATCAGGGGACGTCGACCGAATCTTCTATTCCCGCTCGACCGCGAAGCCGATTCAAGCATGGGTGTGCCAGATGAACGGCGCAGCCCTCCATCCGCTTCAGTTGGCGTTGGCCACTGCCAGTCACCAGGGGTTCCCGGTCCATGTCTCTCTCGTGAAACGAATGCTCGACGAGGTGGGTGCCGCCCCTTCTTTCCTGCAATGCCCACCGGTATTTCCCTGGGCTGACGCGGCGCGCGACATCGTGGTCAGGGCTGGGGCACGTCAGGGGACGTCGCTATGGCACAACTGTTCGGGGAAGCATGCTGCCATGGTGCGTTCCAGCCTCACTAGCGGGTGGGATGCTGCAGACTACTTGCGCCATGACCATCCCCTACAAGCGGCGGTACGGAAGACGATGACTGAGGTCACGGGTCAGACGGGAGACCCGGTGGCGATTGACGGGTGTGGGGCGCCGGTGACCACGGTTTCCACCATCGGCTTGGCCCGCGCCTACTGGGCACTGGGGAATGATCCCGTCTTCGAGGGGGTTGTTGAGGCTATGCATCGTTATCCGGGTTTGACCCGGGGGGTAGGCACCGTCGACGACAATGTTGCCAGGTGGTGGAACGCCGTGGCCAAGATTGGGGCAATGGGCTGTATCGGGGTCGCCTTCTTGGACGGGGTGGGTATTGCCGCCAAATGCTGGGACGGGTCCGAACGAGCGGTGGGCACTGCCCTGATGGAGACGCTGGAGCGTGTTGGGTTGATGACCGATCCGGCCCGGAAGGCGCTTGAAGAGTTTGCTAATCCCCCGGTGCTGGGTGGCGGGAAGACGGTTGGACGTATGGAGGTGGTGGCGTGACCACCACGCCATGGCCGTCACTCGCAGTGGCGCCCGCGCCGTGTGCCCCGGGGACGGGACCTTTCGCCACCCCGGATTTCTTGATCTCATGGTGGGACCATTTCGCTGGGAGTGACCTCATGTCGGTGGAGATCAAGAGCCCCGACGCCCTTCTGACCCTGGTCGATGATGGGGAGGTGCTTCGATGTGCCGGTCACGCCGATGTGACCGATTATCACACCCCACACGGGGACGATCCTGTCGCCCTAGGGAGCGAACTCGTCTCGCACCCGCGGCACCGCGCCCACCTCGACTCGATACCCGTGCCGCAGGCCGAGCTACTGGCCAAAGGATTGGAAGAGCACGGAGCGTCGGTTCAAGTTCATGAAGATGAGGTAACGGCAGTCGTGGATCTGCCGACCACTTTCGACGACTACCTCATCGGGCTATCCAAGAAGCAGCGCCATGAGGTCCGCCGGAAGAGGAGACGCTACACCCTCATGCTGGGGGATTGGAAGCATGAGACCTACGACGACGACGGCTTCGGCTTCCAGGAGTTCGTTCGGCTCCACCGCAGCGCCCCTGGCGATAAGGGGGAGTTCATGACGACGCAGATGGAGAAGTTCTTTGCCGCCCTCGTTGTGCTTGATGGGTGGCGGGTCGATCTTCTCCGACATCCGGATGGTGCCACCGCCACGGTCTTCGGATACTCCGACGACACCGGCTACTACCTCTACAACTCCTCGTTTGAAGCAGAGCACGCCGATGCCAGCCCCGGGTGGGTGTTGTTGTCTTCGATGATCGAAACGGCCATCTCTGAGGGTGTCCCGAGATTCGACTTCCTCAAGGGCGATGAGGCATACAAGTTCAAGCTTGGCGCACAACCCCGTCCGCTGGCGACGATCGAGGCGACATGGTGATCCGTCGCATCGGGTTCCTGTCCATGCATACCTCCCCTCTCGGTGAACCCGGCAGTGGTGACGCCGGAGGGCTCAACGTCTATGTGAGGGGTCTTGCCCTGGCCATGCTACGGGAGGGGATCGAGGTCGACGTCTACACCAGACGCACCGATCCTTCGCTCCCGGGGGTGATCGAAGTGGAGGAAGGCTTCAGGGTTCACCACCTATCCGCAGGTCCGGCAGAACCACTCACCATCGCCGAGCAGATCCCGTGGGCTCGGGACTTTGCCGACGAGGTGCTTGACCGCCTCAGTACCGGTCCTAGGACGGACCTGGTCCACTCCCACTACTGGCTGTCGGGGTGGGTCGGTGCGCTCGTCAAGCGGAAGCTGGGTCTACCTCATGTCATCAGCTTCCACACGTTGGGTCGTGTCAAGGAGGTGAACCGCCGTGGTGATGACAAACCGGAGCCCTTGGTCAGGATCGTCACCGAGTCGGAAGTCGTCTCGGAGGCCGACTGCATAATTGCCTCCACCCCAGATGAGGCTGATGACCTCCTTCTCCACTACGGGGCGAGTCCGGAGAGCCTGTGTGTGACACCGCCCGGTGTGGACCGCAGCATCTTCTCACCCGATTCTCGTTCCGAGGCCCGTTCTCAGATCGGTGTCTCCAACGACAATCCTCTCGTTCTCTTCGTCGGTCGGATCCAACCCCTCAAGGGATTGGACATAGCCCTGAAGGCGTTCAATAAGGTGTCTGAGGTGTTTTCAGACGCATCGATGATGGTGGTGGGTGGCGCATCTGGAGGTAGCGGCGAGGAAGAGATCCGCAGGGCGCGAGAGTATGTCCAGAATCAGGGTCTTCGGGTCGAGTTCCGCAATGCTGTGCCCCACTCCGAGACGGTCCCGTTCTATCGGGCAGCCGACGTGATCATGATGCCCTCGCGGACGGAGTCGTTCGGTCTGGTGGCGGTGGAAGCTCAGAGTTGTGGTCTTCCGGTGGTCGCATCAGACGTGGGTGGGCTCGGTTTCGTCGTCGCTGATGGGGTTTCGGGACTTCTCGTCAAGGGCTGGGAGCCTGAGGACCATGCGGCTGCCGTTGAACGGATTCTGGCTGACCAAGATCTCGCGAGCGACCTCTCCAGTGGTGCCAGAGAGTGGTCGGAGCGCTTCGACTGGAAGGTCAGCGTCGATCGTTTCCTCGAGTTGTATGAGGGGGCGTTGGTCTGACGTCTGACGGTGCCCGACGGACTATGGAGGCGGTGATATCCGGCTGGGTGGATGATCCCGAGTCTGATGTGGTGGCGGCAGAGTGGTTCGAAGGTCGATGGGCGGTGCGGATGACACAGGGTGTGCGAGACGCAACGACCGTCTGGTGGTGGCTCGGAGAAAGGACGGTGCGTGCCGAGGCCGGTGTCCTCCCGTTGGGTGACAGCACCCGGCGCCTCCACATAGCGATGAGACGAAACGATGATACCTGGCGAGTTCGCTGGTGCCTCGACTCCGACGGTTGGCTGGTGCTTCGATCACGAAGCTCGGTAGAGAACCTGACCGAGTTGGAGATGGACTTCGTCCTCGGCGAGATTTACGACCAGATCGAACGCACCTGGCACCTACTTCTTCGGTCGTAGTGGGCTGCCCAAGGAATCCAACGTCTTCCATCCGCACTTCCCCGAGCGGGTTTATTTCGGAGGACCCCTTGGGCATTAATGCGAAGGTACGTGGCTCCCGTTGCGGCGTCAATAGTGCCGATCAGCCACGTACTTGTGGGTAACTAGCGTGAAATCTCTCTATCGGGGTCGAGATTCTCACCTTTTCCACAGTGTCCACAGGTTTCCACAGGAGATTTCCACACCCCCTTGTCGACAACTACCTACTGGGTTTTTTCGCGGGCTAGTGGTGTGTCCCCGAAATAGCTACGCAGTCTCGCCGGGCCAAGACGCCGCTTGCTGCGTCCTCGTCCTAGACGCACCGCATCGGGTGCGCCTTCGTGCTGCGTCCTTGCCATCGACGCCGATGCCTCGGCGACACCGCGGCATCAATCCGAGGACACACCACTAGCGCATACCACCGAAATAGCGGGTCTTGGGCTCGACGTATTCCAAGATGCCTTCGCTACCGGATTCTCGACCGAGACCGGACTGCTTCATCCCGCCGAAGGGTGCCTCGGGAGTACTGGGGTGCCAGTCGTTGATGCCGATCATGCCGAATTCGAGTTCCTCGGAAACCTTGAACGCGGTGTTCAGGTCTCGGGTAAAGACATATGCTGACAGCCCATAATCGGTCGAGTTGGCCTCGGCGATGGCGGCATCGACGTCGTCGAAGGGGATCACCGGCATAACCGGCCCGAAGATCTCCTCGGTGCGAAGCGGAGCGTCTGAGGCGACCTCGGTGGCCACAGTCGGCTCATAGAAGTAGCCCCGGCCGTCGAGACGGGAACCACCGGTCAACACCTTTGTTCCCTGATCAACCGAGGCAGTGACGATCTGCTCCAGCCGGTCCCTTTGGCGGGAATTGATCAGCGGACCCACCGTGGTCTCCGGGTCGAGACCGTTCCCCACTATCTGTGACCTGGCCGTGTCGACGGCTACGTCAGTGAACTCCTCGGCCACCGACCCGTGAACGTAGAAGCGTTGGGGTGAGATACACACCTGTCCGTTGTTTCGCATCTTGGTGGTCATGGCGCTGGCCGCTATGGCCGCGATATCGCCGGCATCGGGGAATACCAGGACGGGTGCGTTTCCGCCGAGTTCCAGGGAGAGACGGGTGACCGTTCGCGATGCTCCGTCCATGAGAAGCCGACCAACCCGCGTCGAACCGGTGAACTGGATCTTCATGACCCGCTTGTCGTCGAGCATCACCTGGCCCATCGGCTCTGGCTCGCCATTGATGACGTTCAGAACTCCCGATGGGAGGCCAGCCTCTTGAAAGGCGTGGGCGATGAGCATTGCCGACCGTGGTGTGAACTCCGACGGACGACTCACCACGGTGCATCCGACTGCGAGCGCCGACGAGATCGCTCGCATTTGGTTGTAGACGGGGAAGTTCCATGCTGTGATAACCCCAATCACACCCATCGGCTTGTAGGTCACGTCGATCCGTCGGCTCCTCGACCGTGACGGAATCCAACGACCATGGAGACGCTGCGCCTCACCTACCGCCCACCGCAGTTGATTAGGGGCACCTGCCCACTCTGCCCTGGACTGCTGCACCGGCTTCCCCGACTCCTCGGTCGTGATCCTGGCAAACTCATCGAGATTCGATTCGATGTAGTCCGCTGCCGCCTCAAGGACAGCACCCCGCCGATAGGGAGTCTGATGCGACCACTCGTCAAAGGCCTCAGAAGCGGCATCGACAGCGGCTGTGGCATCCGCACGATCGCCAAACGGCACCTGCTCCAGCACTTCCTCGGTAGCCGGATTCAACAGGTCCCACGTGCCATTGTTGGAAGCGTCGGTCCACTCACCGCCAATAAATTGCTTGAAATCGATCATGGACTCACGTTATCAGTTATTTCTGGGCTCCGCCCCCCCAGACCCCCCACGGCCGCCTCCTTAATCGGTCTCGCGTGGTCGGGGCCGTCCGACCTCACCTCTCCGCGACCCCGCGCCTGTCTGTGTCGGGGGATCTTCGGGTTCGATGGTGTTTTGGCTTGATGCATTGTCTAGTCGCGGTTTTGGCCGGTGGTTCGCTGGCCGCGGCTGGGGTTTTCCCACCTGCCACCACGGCATCTGCACATCCCACCGGCGTCTGGGAGTCTGTAGTCATCGCGCGCTGCGGCCCGCCCGTTCGGTGATGACGCCCAGAAATATCACAAGCCGAACATCACCTCGTGGAGGTTTAGGGGGGTGGTTTGGAAGTCGTCGGGGTCGATCCGGAGGGAACCTAGGCGCAGACCGCTCATGCCTTCGCCTCGGTTGGTGCGGACTCGGAGGGAGTCGTCTCCATACTCAAGGCGGCCGACCCCCAGGCAGGCGCCGACTCCGTCTTGAATGCCGACCAGAACCCCGTCGATTCGGGAGAGGTCGAGACCAGCGGGGAGTGTGGGAGCAAAGACGGTGGGGCGCACCTTCCAGGTTGCCAGGGGCGGGGCGAAGGCACGGGCGAAGCACTCTCTTCGATGGTTGTCCCTCTGTTCGAGGGTCGACGGCTTGAGTTCGGCGGGAGTCTGCACATCCACGATCTCTGAGTCGAAGAATCGGGTGAGCATCCCGATGACGGGCTCGAGCTCTCCGCCCCGGTGGAGGGCGACGATTCGATCGGGACGTACCAACTCGGTCTCGTGATAGCGGAGGGTTTGGCCTGCGATACCCGAGATGACCCCGGTGGTGTCCAACAGGACAAGATCGGCGAGTTCTCGGGCCTTGGTAACCAGACTGACGGTGGCTACCACTTGCTGGAGGGCGAGGCGTGAGGGATCGGTGTGGCCCACGAAGTGGAGCTGAGAGGGTGGGGGTAGCTCCTCGATATCCTCGGTGGAGTCGAGGATCGTCAGCGATACGCATCCGGGGGGACCGTTGCTGGGATGACCCACATCTCCGTCGACGATGGCGACGGTCCTGCCATTTGCCACGGACTCTCGGGCGACGGTGTGGGCCATTGTCGTCTTACCCGTGTCGGTGTCCCCGATCATCATCACGGTGTCCATTCGGGACAGATCGGAAAGAACGTCGAGAGGTGCTATTTCCATATCGGCGATGGTATGGGTTTTCGTATCATGTTCCACATCACCGGCATGGAGCCTCCAGCAACGCGGATGGGGCGCCCCGCGGGGCGCCCCATCCTTCTAGCTATTGGTTGTGGAGGGTCTCAGCTCTCTGCGCTGGTGATAGCACGACGGAGGAACGCTGCCATCTGACCACGCAGCACTCCGTCCTCGGCGCAGTAGCGGTCGTTCTGCGGCGGGTTACAACCGATGGTCACGTTCTCACGTGCCAGCTTGTTGATGTCCTCGTAGAACACGCTGTCATTGTGGTCGGTGAAGGCGGAGTCGTTTCCACCCTCCTCGTAACCGAACGCACGGGACAGGAAGGCTGCCATCTGGCCCCGGGTTACCACGTCCGTGGGGCAGTACCTGGTGTTCTCGGGAGCGTTGCAGCCGTAGCTGATCCCGGCTTCACGGATGGCGTTGATGTCGTCCTCATGGACGGAACCATTGTCATCCTCGAAGTAGTCCTGGGTTGCTGCCGGCAGATCGAGTGCACGGGCGATGAACGATGCCATCTCCTCACGCTCGACCTCCCAGTCGGAGCAGTACAGGTCGTTGTCCGGTGGGTTACACCCAATGGTGACACCCTGCTGGGCGATCCAGGCGATGTCCTCGATGAACACGATGTCCAGGGAGTCGGTGAACTTGCTGGCCCATACGGAGTAGCGGGCATTCACCTTTCCACCGGAGTCCACGCGGCCTTCGAAGCTGTCGTGCTCGGTGACGGTCTGCAGGAGATACTCCTCGACCTCAGCCGAAGACCGGTCGTTGGCGCCCTCGATGAGTGCGGCCACACCGGATGTCAATGGCGTGGCGTACGAGGTTCCGTCACCACGGGCCCACTCGCCGGTTGCGGCGGTGGCAGTGATCACGTTGTCACCGGGTGCCGCCAAACCGATTCCGGGGCCGAAGCTGGAACCGAAGTCAGGAGCGTTGGTGAAGTCCTCGGTGAAGGTCCCATCCTGGCTGCTGGATGCAACGCCAAGCACCGCATCTCCCTCGGCGGGGACTAACTCGACCTCGGAGGCATCGCCACGGTCGTTTCCGGCAGCTGCGATGACGAGTATGTCGTGCTCTTCCACGACCTCTGCGATCGCATCGTTGATCACCTGGGCATCGCTGTGACCCTCAGGAAGGGTTCCACCCAGTGAAAGGTTCACGATGTCGGCACCGTTCTCGCCCGCATACGCCACCGCCGCGAGGACGGCATTGAAGTCACAGGACCGGTCGGGGCAGACACGCAGAGGCATGATCGACGCCTCGGGGGCTGCTCCAACCATGCCAACACCGTTCTCCGGTGCGGCGATCAATGACGACACTGCGGTGCCATGACCGATGGTCTCCTGGGGATCCTCATCGTCCTCGATGAAGTCGTATGGGCTCACCAGGGGGATGTCGGCGATGTCAGGATGAGTGGGGTCGATGCCGGAGTCGGCAACGGCAACAACAACGTCGGCACCACGGGAGCGCTCCCAGGCACCTGCGGTCTCGATACCACCCTCGCCGGGAACATCAAGTGCCCACTGCTCGGCCTGAAGGGGATCCTCGGAGACGGTCAGCTCGGTGTTGCCAGGGGCAACCGTCACTCCGAGCTCATCACTGAGTCGGGCGGCTGCGGCCTCGTTGTCGGTGCCCTCAACCTCGATTCGGACGACGCTGTCGAAGTCGAATCCGGATATCGTTGACGTGGCTTCGACCACTCCGTCGACTGAGGCGGCGGCGGTCTCCAGATCGGCCGATGTGGCCGTATCTCCCACCAAAGCCCAGACGTAGACCGTTTCACCGGTGGCTTCGGCGTCTGCCGAGGCGCTTTCCTGGGCACTGACGGGTAGGAGCGCCGCGAACATTGCCATGATCATCAGGACCAAGGCAAGGCGCTTAGAACCATGCATGGGGAGTCCCCTTTCTTGTCGCGTTCGGTTCTCTCTCAAGTTTGGTAGCTCACCTTTCGGATGGAACAGAGGAATCGTTTGAACAAAGCGACCCCCATCTACCGCAAGGCAGAGTAGCACCCGACCAGGTTTTACCAAGAGAAGTCCCAGCACCTGACATTTCCCGACCAAACTCAGTGTCGGTGGGCACGACTACCGTCTCAGACAAATGACCAGACCAATCAGCTTTCTCTCCGACTTCGGTCTGCGAGACGAATTCGTCGGGGTGGTACACGGTGTTCTCGCCACCCTTGCTCCTGACTCCCGTGTAATCGACATCACCCATGGGGTCGATCGGGGAAATCTCCGCGGGGGTGCCCTGACCCTGACACGCGCCGTTCAGTACCTCCCAGAGGACGGAATAGTCCTAGCTGTCGTCGATCCCGGTGTCGGCACCAGTCGCAGAGCGCTGGCGGCCGAGACGGGCAGGGGATTCTTTATCGGTCCCGACAATGGCCTGTTGTCCCCCGCCGTCGCCATGGTCGGAGGCGCCCACAGAATCCACTCCATCGAGAATCCGGACGCTCGGATCAGTTCACCCGGTGACACCTTCGCCGGTAGGGACATTTTCGCCCCCGCCGCGGCCCTTCTTGCGACTGGAGAGATGGAGCTCGCCGATCTCGGCCCCGAGGTGGACCCCGACACGGTTAGTCCCATGCTTCTGCCCTTTCCCGAGGTCAAAGATGGGAAGCTACACGGCGAGGTGTGGTGGGTCGATGGCTTTGGGAACGCACAAACCAACCTCGATCCAGAAGCCCTCATCGAGGTGGGTTGTAGCGTCGGCGACAGACTCACAGTTCGGACCGGAGCCACGGAGAGGAATCTGCTCTGGGTCACCACTTATGCGGACGTCGAACCCGGTGCCCCCTTGATCCATGTCGATTCCTCGGGACTTCTGGCGATTGCCATCAGGGAGGGTGACGTCGCACATGAATGGGGTCTCTCCCTAGGCCGAACGGTCGTTACGGGAAAAGCAGACCAATAGCCTTTATTGCTCCGGCGATCACGATGACCGCCATAAGGATAAGAATCACGAGTGAAGTGGCGGGGCGCATTGTCAATAAACATTAGGACCGATCCCCTCGAATTCATTACACGGGATGGCTGTCATCTCTGCGACGAAGCCGCTGCCACCGTGAGGCGGGTCGCAGCGCTCAGCGGACGGACACTTCTCATCACCGACATCGATGGCCGGCCCGATCTCGTCAGGTTCACCCACCGCGTTCCCGTGGTTCGTGTGGGCGGCAGCGTTATAGCCGAGGAGACGGTGCGATTCCTCCCGACCTGGTTGGCAGCCCTGGGAAGGTAGTCTCAGCCATCGGCAACTCTTCCCCCACCTCATATTGTTCCCCCACCGGAGGTGGGGGAAAGGTTCCTGCCGGGCTGGCCACCCGAGCCACCGAACCCAGGGTTCCCACCACCGCCTAGCGACGTCCCCAGCCCGAAGTTCAGGGCCGGCCACCCGACCCATCGAACCCAGGGTTCCCACCACCGCCTAGCGACGTCCCCAGCCCGAAGTTCAGGGCCGGCCACCCGAGCCACCGAACCCAGGGTTCCCACCACCGCCTTGCGACGTCCCCAGCCCGAAGTTCAGGGCCGGCCACCCGACCCATCGAACCCAGGGTTCCCACCACCGCCTAGCGACGCCCCCAGCCCAAAGTTCAGGGCTGGACAGTCTCAGCCCTCGGCGGGGACAGTGGTCTCGGTAGCGCCTTCGCCCTCTCCCTCGCCGCCCTCGGCTTCGACGAGTCCGCAGTCGGCGAGGGTTTCTTCGGGGTTGCCGCCGCCGAAACGGACCCGCTCGAAGGCGACCACCGAGGCGATCTCCTCATCCGAGAGGGTGCCCTCGAAACCGGGCATATTGCCCCCGCCACCTACCGGCGTTCCGGTGTCCCCATAGGTTCCGATGCCCTGTGCTTGAAATCCTGCGGTGCCCGAGTGAACCCATTCGTTGTGGTCGGTACACGAACCGAATGTGCCCGTGACCGCAGCAAGAGCCGGACCGACCCCTCCCTCGCCGTTGGCGCCATGACAGCTGGCGCAATGTTGGGGGAAGAGGCCCTCTCCGATGGCGATGAAATCGGCGGCACCGCCTCCGACCTGGCGACCCTCGAACTCCGAGCCGTCACAGTTGACCAGATTCCCGGTTTGGCGGTCCATCTGTAGCTCGGTTGCCTCATTGCATACAACCTCGGCTCCACCTACGAGACCGATGAGGCCGAGGGCGGGGACGATCATAAGGAGAGCCACCAACCACCCCGGGACGGCGAAGTTGGTCTTTTCCTTGATTCCGGCGGTGGGCACGGTGACCACAACGGGATAGTTGACGGCTTCCTCCGCGGTTACCTTCTCCGGTGTAGGTGGAACCGTGGGAGTTGCTGCCGTTGCCGCGGGTTGCGCTACGGCGGGCACGGGCGGAGCCGACTCGGTCTGTTCGGCGGCGGCCGGTTCTTCGGCCGGTGCTTCCTGGGGGCTCTCGTCGGTGTCGGCGGTTTCTTCCGATGCCTCCGGCTCGGACGGGGCGGCCGCGGCTGGCGAGCCGCCACCCGCCCAGGCGGCGAGCACCTCCTCGACGCTGGTTCCGTTGGCCTGTGCCCGCGCTTCGGCCGACCGTTGTACCAGTTCCTCGGGGGCGCCGACGGCGGCAGCGGCTGCTGAAAGGTCACTCATCGCTAGCGGTCTCCACGTTATCGGATTGTGACTCGACGAGATAGTTGGTCAGTGCGGCGAGGTCCTCGTCATTAAGCGACACTACGGGGTGACTCCCGCCCTGGGTGATGACACCTTGGATCTCAGCCGGTCCGAGACGCGACCCAACATAGGTGAGATCGGGGCCGATCCGTCTGGTCCCGAGCACCTGATTGGTGTCATCGAGAGTCACGGGTCCGAGGGCAACATCTGCCACAACTGGACGCACCATCTGAGTGTGGCAGGAGGCGCAATCGAGCTGCTGGTAGAGCGTACGCCCCTCGATTGCTTCGGCAGAGAAATCGATCCGCGAGGTGACCACCTGATCCGAATCGCTGGGAAGAGAGGGGAACACCCATCCAAGTAGTGCCAACACGACGAACATCGCCACCGCACCGAAGATGACAACGAGTGGTTGATCGTTCTTCTCGGTCACCAGAATGGGGATCACGTCGGAACCGGGTCCCGCGGCCGCCACGGGTGCAGGGGCAGGCTCCGTGGGGACTATTGCGGATCCGGGATCCTCGACGGGGGGTTCCTCGGCTGGGGCTTGCTCCTCCGCGGGTTCTGGTGGGGCTGCATCGGTTTCCGTGGCTTCTTGGGTGTCGCTCTCGGCCTCCGCCGGAGCCGCGGCAGCCGGCGAGCCGCCACCTGCCCAGGCAGCGAGGACCTCCTCGATGCTGGTTCCGTTGGCCTGTGCCCTGGCCTCGGCAGACCGCTGCACCAACTCCTCTGGCGCACCTACGGCTGCTGCTGCTGCTGCGAGGTCACTCATCGCCGTCATCCTCAGCGTCGGCCTCGTCGGGTTCCTGCTCGTCCTCGGTGGTCTTGATAACCAGGACCTCCTGGGAGACTGCGTGACCCTGTGTGATTGTCTGGAACTGGTTAAGTGCCAAGGCTTCGATGCCAACCAACCCGACCAGGGAGAACAAGAGGGCGATCCCGGTGAATAGTCGACCCGATGCCGTGGCCTGCGCCCATCCCTCGCCGAACGGCTGGAAGGCGCTGGTGAAGCCCCCGCCCGACCAAGAGAACCCGGTGGCCAGTCCGGCAATAACCATGGAAATGACCGCACCCCCGATCCCGATCACGGTGAAGCGAACGTGGGATCGGGCCAGTGACTTTGAAGCCACTTCTCGACCCATCACATTGGGATAGGCTTCGTAGGTGAAAGAGGCAACGAGGAGGCTGCCGACTCCCAGAAGAAGCCCGATGATGATTCCCTCCCAATAGGGAGTGAGACCCACCAACGTGGCGGCCGATCGTAGGGATCCGAAGGCGGCGAAGGATGTCACCACTAGACCGAGACTGATCCCCGCCATGGCTGTGAGAGCGATGGGCTCATCCCGGATCTTCTCAATGTCCTTACCCACGGTGGACACCAGATTGACGGCGGTAGCGAGCATGCCGATGGGAAGAGCGAAGCCGAGGAGGGCGGTAATGCCAGCCAGCCAACCCGGGAATGGGCCTTGCGCCTGGGTGGCGATCCCAATCCAGCCCGATGCGACTACGAACGACCAAACACCAACACTTGCCAGACTCCGCGACGCCAAGGGCAGATCGAACTTCCGCACCACCGCGAAATACATCAGACCGACGCCGAGCGTGAGCATGACTGAAGTGGGGAACGTGCCGGTGAAGTGGAGATCTCCGAGTGTGGAGGGGATGGTCCCCAGACCGGGGATGTTCCCAACCACGTAGGAGAGGGGAAGGATCCCGAGTCCGGCGCCTACGAACCAAATGGTGGGGAACGTCGTCTTTTCCTCACGATGGCGCAAGGTCAGCAGCATGACAAGCGCCGGAAGGCTGAGGGCACCAAACACCAGGATGTCGCCATACCAGGGGAAGGCGAAGGGTTCCCGTCCGTCGCCCAGACCAATGGCAACGAGAACCATCCCAGCGGCGGTTGCACCGTTTAGACCGAGGAACCCGACACGTGCCAGCCTCTCGGAGCCGAGTCGGGCACCGGTGAGACGTGGGAGTGCGTAGTAGGCACCCCCAACGAGGACATTTGTGAGCCATCCCAACATGAGTGCGGCCATGCCAAGTGAGCGGATTCGCCCATAGACAAGCGGGAGGGCGGCGGGAAACACCATGGCGAAGAGGGATCCGATGATGAGGAGGGCACCGAGGGCTAGGAAGGGGATCGATGCGATCAGGTGCAGGCGTGAAGCCTCGTCGGCTCCCTTGAGCATGGGGGATTGGGCTGTTGTGGTCGGGTGGCTAGCCACCAATCTGAGCTCCTCGCCTTTTAGGAGGCCGGTCGGCTCGGAGGATAGAACAATGACGGCACGGTGTGGAACCAGGCGTGAGCGGATACGAGGGCGAGGCCACGCGGTAATGGAGATTCGCGGCGGCGGCTGTGACTATCCGCTGATTCCGGTGTTGGGGAGAACCATTTCGCGGCCCTCGACTCCGACCGTTCAGGTGGCAAACCAGGGATGAGGAACTGGCGGTATCCAGGTCTTCAGACCGATTCTGGGATTCTCGGCGTTAGGGTGTCTGTGGTACAAACAGGTTGTAGCAAATGTCCAGTATCGGGAGTCGCCAGGGCCATGTATCGGCTGGCACAACTAGACGAGACGCAGAGACGCCGGATCGGCTGGTCGTTGCTGGCCGCGGGAACATTCCTTCTGGCCATCGCGGTCGTCTGGGTGCATTTCTCCTCGCTGGTGGACGACACCGAGAGCATGGGATTCATACCCCGTGGTTGGCTCTCGAAGGGCCTTGCATATGTTCTCGCCTTTGGTGCATCTCAGATGATGGTGGCGGGTGCTGCGGTAGCGCTCGTCCTGGGTCGACCCATGACATGGGCCCTGGCTACGACGGCTGCGTTCATCACCTGGGCCGAGCTCGTGATCATCTTCGGGATCGTTCCGTCCGAGTGGCTCACCTTCGCAGCCACCGATCTGGAGTGGTCGCCACAGCAGACCGCAATCACGATTCCGCCCTTCCTTGTGCTCGGGAACGAGGTCGCCCTCAGTTTTGCCGCGATCAAGGACACGGTGTCGGCCATCTACAACGTCGGGATGCTCGGTGCGGCGGCTGTCTTTGCCTTTAAGATTCAGGACCTCGCGGGCGACGGACCAACCGCGCCAGAATCCGAGCTGACACCATCTCCGTATGGCCGCCCCCTGACAAAGGGAGACCGTTAGTGTCCTGTCCGGCAGATCATGCATGTATTTCAACGGCCCTTTTCACCCCTGGCTGCGTCCTCCGCCTCGACGAACGGCCAGTGCGCCTTCGTTGTGCGTCCTTGCCAGGAGTGAAAACTGCTCGCCGAAATATCAAGCGAACCTGCCGGACAGGACACTAAATGCCCCGTGGCGTGGTCGACGAGACACCTCCCTTCCGGGATGACTACCAACTGGCGCCGGTCGACGGAGACTATTTCAAGGACAAACTGCGCCCCAAGCAGTTTCTTCACATCGACCAGTCAGAGTGCATTCTCTGCGAGGGATGTGTGGACATTTGCCCGTGGAAATGCATCATGTACCTCAGTCTCGACGCAATCGACGAAGCGATTACAGTCGACCATCCCGACGAGGACCCGCAGAACTACGGGTTCTTTGTCGTCGACGAGAATGAGTGCACCAGATGTGCCCTTTGCATCGACCGATGCCCAACCAATGTGATAACGCTGGGTAAGTTCGAGGGCTCCCTGGCCGACCAGGCCGAGGCGATGGGTCTCGACACGCGACCTTGGGATCTCGACACGGGCCAGCGGGATTTCAAGAACGGATACACCTACGGGATGCGCTGGTAGGAGGTTAAGTGGCCGAGAAAGTCTCAGTTAGAAAACGAATAAGTGAGGCGAACGACAAGCTCGCCAACTCACAGTTCGTCGAGTCGATGCTGCGGCCCGGCTCGCCCTTCAAGAAGGGCTATGCCGACAGCCCTCGGAATCGTTCCTATGTGGTCATGAACAACGTGCTCTATCACCTCCACCCCGTGAAGGTGAAGCGCCACGGCGTCCGCCTCTCGTACACCCTCTGCCTAGGCGGACTCAGCTTCTTTCTGTTCATCCTCCTCACGATCACCGGCATCTTCCTGATGTTCTATTACACGCCGTCGGAAGCGAGCGCCTACGCCGATATCCAGGCTTTGTCCACCGACGTCGCCTTCGGGACCCTGGTCAGGAACATGCACCGTTGGGGTGCCCACCTCATGGTGCTGACTGTGTTCCTCCACATGAGCCGGGTGTTTTACCACGGTGCCTACAAGCCACCGCGCGAGTTCAACTGGGTAGTGGGCGTGCTCCTGCTCCTCCTCACTCTTCTCCTCTCATTCACCGGGTATCTCCTGCCGTGGGACCAATTGGCCCTCTGGGCCGTTACCGTGGGTACCAATATGGCCGGCTTTGTTCCTGTCATCGGAGATCAGGTGAAGTTCATCCTGCTCTCGGGCGCAGAGGTAACCGCCAACACCCTCCTTCGGTGGTACGTTCTTCATGTCTTGTTCCTGCCGTTCATACTCGTCGTCTTCCTGGCGGTCCATTTCTGGAGAGTCCGCAAGGACGGCGGAGTATCGGGGCCACTTTGATAGCCACGCCAAGGGTCATTTGGGGGCAGATCTATGCCTGATATCCCCGAGGACCTTCTTCGTAGATCGGCAGAGGCCAAGGCAAAGGCCTTGGGTCTGCCTGTCGACCAGGTTCTGGCGGAGATGAAAGGCGAAGCACCGCCCGTTCCCGCCGATACTCCCGCGGACGATACGCCACGGGCCCAAGAGGAGAGCAGCGCCACGGAGGAAGACACCCCTGGGGTCACCATCTCCAAGCCACCGTCGTTTGAACCCTCCAAACCCACCACCCCATCCGACCAGGAGCCTGCCGCTGAGGAGACTGCCTCTGAGGAGCCCGCCGAGCCTGCCCCGGAGGAGCCTGCCCCGGAGGAGCCTGCCCCGGAGGAGCCCGCCGCCGACGAGCCCGCCGCGGAGGAACCTGCCGCGGAGGAGCCTGCCGCGGAGGAGCCTGCCGAGCCTGCGGCCGAGCAAGAACCAGTGGAGCCAGCCGCTGCCGTAGCTGTTGCCGAAGCGCCCGCTGAGGAGCCACCGACAGACGGCCAGCCCAACGGTACGGGGAATGGCCGGGTGGCAGCGATAGTGGATCCACGTCCGGTTGCCCCCGCTACTGGAGCACCCGAGGGAGTACGGACCCAGAGACTTCTCACCGTTGTCAAGGCCAGGGCCATACAAAACGTCAAGGCCGAGCCCACCGACAAGGTGAACACCTGGCCCCACCTGATGATCGCCGAGTTCACCGCCCTTATGGCGATGACAGTCCTGCTTTTGGTGATGTCGATAGCCCTGGCGGCGCCCTTGCTCGAGCCCGCCAATTTCAACGTCACCCCCAATCCCTCCAAGGCCCCCTGGTACTTCCTGGGGCTCCAGGAACTGCTCAGCTATTTCGACGCCCAGATCGCCGGTGTGACTGTCCCCACCATCATTGGGCTGGTCGGCTTCTTTCTCATCCCCTATGTCGACCGCAACCCCTCCACCAAGCCGTCACAGCGGAAGTACGCCACGCTTCTCTACAGCTTCTTCCTCGCCGGGGCGGCCAGCCTCACCATCATCGGTGTGCTATTCCGCGGTGAGGGATTCAACTTCGCATATCCGTGGTCCGACGGCATCTTCTTCGACGACCTCAAAGACTGGGTCCACTTCGAAGAAGGCGGTGCCGCCGGTGGAGAGGCTGGCGGGGCTGAAGGTGGCGGCGGAGCCGGGGGAGCGGAGTAGTAGTGGATATCACCGCATGGGCCCTCATCGCCGTTGCTGCCGTGGCTATCGCCGCCGCTGGCGGGGCATTCGTGGTGGCGTTCCGGCGCTCCAGTCCTGATCCGGATCCAACCTCCGGGGTCAGCCCTGAAACCCTCCGTGTCGACCGCTCGAAAGCAGGTGTCCGGCTCGAACCCATCGAGGCTGGTACGCCCGCGCCAGAGACGTCGACCGAACTGGAGCCGGTGATTGAGGAAGCTGAGGAGCCTCCACTCCCGGCAACGGTCGACGCCGATGCCGTGGAGTTGGTGTAGACCCAGCGTGTGGTAGAGGTCCCGCCGGAAGAGTCCGGTGTCACCAGACGACAGTTCTTCAATCGGGCCATCAGCACCGGATTCTTTTCTTATCTCGGGATATTCAGCCTCGGCTCGTTGGCGATGCTCTGGCCAAAACTGTCGGGTGGCTTCGGGGCAGATGTGGTGGCGGGGAACATCAACGACCTCACCACCGAGGTCTACAATCCCGACCGCACCGTGGTGCCCGTCTACATCCCCGAGGCCAGGGCCTACATCGTTCCGGCACCGAGTGACCTCGGTGAGCAGTTCAGCGATCTAGGGGTGGCAGCGGGTGGGCTCATCGCCCTTTACCAACGTTGTGTCCATCTCGGTTGCACCGTCCCATGGTGTGAGAGCTC